>JBMTLP010000646.1:0-2000 GCA_049433245.1 Pirellulales bacterium | reverse complement strand
ATGGCGGGCGCGACTTGCCACGAAGAGGTTCCCGCGACCGTATGAACGGCGTCAACGACTTTGCCTTCAAGATTGGCACCGTCAACGGTACGGGCTCTGCGAGTGCCAACGGATTGCTGATGCGATCCATCTTCCGGATGGGAATCCCCGTTTCCGGCAAGAACATTTTCCCCTCCAACATCCAAGGGCTTCCGACCTGGTACGAGATCCGGGTCAACGGCGATGGCCATCTCGGCCGCGCTCCCGAGCTCGACATGGTGGTAGCCCTGAATCCTGCCACCTACGCCAAGGATGTGGCCGCGGTTCGCGAAGGGGGCTATCTCCTCTACGACTCGTCGTGGCCACTGCCCAAGCAACTCGAGCGCGACGGTATCACGATCCTCGGGGTGCCTTTTGGCAGGCTGTGCGTTGAGGCCTTCACCGGCGACCGCGAGCGAACGCTGCTGCGTAACATCGCCTACACCGGTTCGCTGGCCGCGCTGCTCGCCATCGACATGGAGGTGGTCGACGAGCTCCTCAACGAAACCTTTGGCAAGAAGCCAAAACTGCTCGACGCCAACCATAAGGCCATTCGGCTCGGCTACGACGCTGCCGTCGAACTGCTCGACTGCCCGCTGCCCTTCCGTCTTGAGCGGATGAACGCCACGAGCGACTCCATCTTGATCGATGGCAACACGGCAGCGGCCCTTGGGGCGGTGTATGCCGGGGCGACGGTTGGTGCCTGGTATCCGATCACGCCCTCAACCTCGCTGATGGAGGCCTTTACTGGCTTCTGCAACAAGTATCGCGTCGATCCTGAGACCAACGAGCGGAAGTTTGCGATTTTGCAGGCGGAGGACGAACTGGCCGCTGCAGGGATCACGACCGGTGCCGGCTGGGCGGGGGCTCGCGCCTTCACCAACACCTCTGGCCCAGGCATCTCACTGATGCAGGAGTTTTTGGGGCTCGCCTACTACGCCGACATTCCGGCGGTGTTCTTCAACATTCAGCGATGTGGCCCCTCAACCGGCATGCCTACTCGTACGCAGCAGCCCGACCTGCTGTCGATGGCCTACGCCTCGCACGGCGACACGAAACACCCCATCCTCTTTCCCGCCGATCCTGGTGAAGCCTTTGAAATGGCCGTCCAGGCGTTTGATCTCGCAGATCGGCTGCAAACCCCCGTGTTTGTAGCATCCGATCTCGACATCGGCATGAATGACTGGATGGTGAAGAAACTCGAGTGGGACGACAGCTACACGCCCGATCGGGGCAAGGTGCTCTCCGCAGCCGATCTTGAGAAACTCGCCCGCTTTTCGCGTTACCGCGATGTTGATGGCGACGGCATTGCCGCCCGCACACTTCCCGGCGTCGGCGGCAAGGGAGCCTACTTCGTGCGTGGCTCAGGCCACGACCAGCACGCCGACTACACCGAGGATTCGGCGGCCTACTGCGAGCTCGTGGATCGCCTGAAGCGGAAGTTCGCCCACGCGATCACGCTCGTGCCAGAGCCGCTCGTGATCAAGCAAGATGGGGCAGACATCGGGCTGATCACGATCGGTGGTTGTGATGCCGCTGTCCGGGAAGCGCAGGAGTTGCTTCGCCAGCAGGGCGTGCTCGTCGATGTGATGCGGATCAAAGCCTTCCCCTTCCAAGCGGAAGTGAAGGAGTTCATCGAGTCTCACGACAGCGTCTATGTCATCGAACAAAACCGCGACGCGCAGTTGCGGAGTCTGCTCATGATCGAACTTGGTATTCCAAAGGATGATATGACAGCCATCTTGGACTACGGCGGCATGCCGCTGACGGCTCGTGTGGTGGTGGATGCTGTGGCTGGGGCTCCAGCGGGAGTGCCCGCATGACCTCCATTGCCAAACCCGCCGTCATCCATCCTCGGCTGAAGACCAACGCGCTGGGCCTCACCCTTCGTGATTACGAAGGGGGCATGTCGACGCTCTGCGCCGGATGCGGGCACGACTCAGTGACGGCCGCCATCGTGCAGGCTGCCTGGGAACTTGGGC
>JBMTLP010000645.1:0-2007 GCA_049433245.1 Pirellulales bacterium | reverse complement strand
ATGGGGGGCCAACCTCGCCGCTCTCACCAACGAATGGCGGCATCTTTGGTATCCCGCTGCACCACGACCCCTCGTTGTGCCCCGCAACCGCTCAGAGCAAACTCCGCTTGGGGAGCCATCGGCCACGGCCTCGGCAACCGCCCTCTGTTTTTCAGGTGGTGTCGATGCCTTCCACACGCTCCTTCACGGCGGCCGGCCCGTTCATCGCCTCGCCTACGTGGTGGGGTACGACGTAGCGCTTAACGAACGCCGCCGCGCCGCCAATGTGACGGCCCTTGTTCGTGATGTTGCCCAACATGCCGGCTGTCAAAGCACCGTCATTCACACAAACCTGCGTCGCCACCCGCTGACGAAGCGGACGCCTTGGCTCCGCGCGTATGGCGGAGCTGTCGCTGCGATCGGGCATCTGCTGCGAGGCAGCATCGGCCGCCTCCTGCTCTCCAGCGACGGACTTGGATTCGAACATCCTGAGGTCGGCTCGCGTCTTTCCACCGATCCCTGGCATGGGTCAGACGGCCTTGCCGTGGAACACGTCGCCGCGACGGTGACGCGGCTAGAAAAGATTCGCCGCATCGCGGGGGAACCACTCGTGCAGCGGCATCTCCGCGTCTGCTGGAAGAACGTTGGCTCAAAGCTGAATTGCGGTCGCTGCGAGAAGTGTGTCCGCACGATGCTGGCCCTCGATGCGTGCGGGATGCTCGGCCGGTTTGCCAGTTTTGACTACGGGCATGGCCTGATCGCGGCGATCGATGCGGTGCCTGCAGTGGATAATGTGGTCGACAGCTTCTATCGCGATCTCCTCGAGCGTGGCCTGTCTCCATCGCTCACTGCAGCGGTCGGCCGGCTGCTCGCCCGCACGCCGCCGCCAAAGGTGCGGGCCTCCGTAAAAGCCGTGCGACGCCCAGCAACACGTCACCGGCTGCTGAGCCCGGCCGCGTTCTCCGCGGTCTGCGAGCCGCTCGTCGGGAAGCGGGTGGGCTACGTGCGGCCCGAAGGCAACGTGGGGGATCGGCTGATCGAACTCGCCATGATCCAACTCTTTGCCGAGTACGGCATCCGCTGGCGGCTTTGGCAAGCCGATGTTCCCGGCGACACAGACGGCCTTGATCTGCTCGTGTTTGGCGGTGGCGGGAACATGGGCACACGGTATCCGGGCAACGTTGCCCTCCGAAGTCGTGCGCTCGAGAGCGGGCTCCCGGTCACCATTCTGCCGCAGTCCTTCACGTCGGCAGAGGACCGTCGGTACGAGCGCGTGTTTGTGCGGGAGCGGGGCAGCCTTGCGTTTTGTCCCGAGGGTGTGCTCGCCCCGGATCTCGCACTGGGCATCGCCTCCGCTGATCCCCCGAGGCCAACATTCAATCTCGGTGTTTTTCTGCGGCGAGACCAGGAGCGAACAGGACGCAAGCCGCTGTGGGCGCGAGACCCCATCCGCCTCCGCCGGGATCCGCTGCAGTACCTCGCTCTGGCCGCCCGCTACCGCAGCATCGTGACAGATCGCTTGCACTTCGCCGTCGCCGGTTTGCATGCCGGCCGCGAGGTCACGCTCGTCGCCAACGACTACCACAAGAACCGCTCGATGCACGAGACATGGCTGGCCGCTCTTGGCTGCCGGTTCGCGGCGACGACCACCGAAGCCCAAGCCCGGCGAGCAGCGTAGCGACGTTCTCTCAAAAGAAATGAACACCGCCTGATGGCACATCTGGCCCTTGTCATCGATGCCGACCGTGACCGACGAGAGCGGTTTGCTGCTGGCGTGCGGCGTCTGTTCTCGGAACTCCCCGATACCGTCGCGGGCGAAGTGCAGAGTGGTTCGCTCAGCTGCCTGTGGGTGGCCGGCCCGCACGCTCCGATCGACATCGCCCACGACGACGAGCGGGTCGCGGTGCTCATGGGCTATGCCGTCGACGACGCAGGCCGTTGTCTTAATTAATAAAAAGGGCCAAATATTAATTCGGCCCTTTTATTCTTAAGATAAACTTATCTTACTGGTGGTGCGTATAAAATTCC
>JBMTLP010000644.1:0-2013 GCA_049433245.1 Pirellulales bacterium | reverse complement strand
CCGAAGGCACTGCCTGGAGTGTCACGGGGCGGCGAAGCAGGAGGGAGGGCTGCGGCTTGACGGTGGTGGTGCGGCGATCGCGAGCGGTGACAGCGGGCCTGCGGTCATCGCCGGCCATCCGACGCAGAGTGAACTGCTGCGTCGCGTGCACCTCAGCCGGGATGAGAGCGACGCGATGCCGCCGCTCGGCCCAGGGCTCAATGCCGAGGAACTCGCGTCGCTTGCGGCATGGATTGCAGCCGGCGCGGCCTGGCCTGAAGACGCGGATCGCCCGCACTGGGCCTACGTTCCGCCCGTGCTCCAACAGCCGCCGTCGCTTGGAGAAGGCACCCCATCGCTGATCGACGGCTGGATCGCGGCGGGGCATGCCGAACACGGTCTGCAGTTCGCCCCGCAGGCCGCACCTCCCGCACTCGTGCGGCGGCTCTCGTTTGACCTCACAGGCTTACCCCCAGACCCCGACGTCGTTTCCGCATTCACCGCCGAGCCCACGGCACAGGCCTACGAGCGGTTGGTCGACACCTTCCTTGAGAGCGAGGAGTTTGGCGTGCGGTGGGCGCGGATGTGGCTCGACTTGGCCCGCTACGCCGACTCTCACGGCTTTCAGCGCGACGACCTTCGCAACCTTTGGGCCTACCGCGACTGGGTCGTGGCGGCGTTCAATGCCGACATGCCATTCGATCAGTTCACGATCGAGCAGCTTGCCGGCGACCTCGTTCCCGATGCTCCAGAATCAGCCCTCGTCGCCACGGGGTTCCATCGATGTGCACCGACCAACGTCGAAGCGGGCACCGACCCGGAAGAGAGCCGCTTCAATCAGGTGATTGATCGCGTTAACACGACAGCCACCGTGTGGCTCGGGAGCACCCTCGAATGCGCGCAGTGCCACGATCACAAGTACGACCCGTTCACCCAAGCCGACTACTACCGCCTCGCCGCCTACTTCAACTCCACCGAGAGCGAGGTGGCCAGATCCGACCCCGCGGTGCCGAGTTCAATCAAGTTTGTCGGGCCGTCTCTTGCACTCGCCCACGACCCCTGGGCGACCGAGCGAAACGAACTCAACGAACGTCTGCGGGTGGCGAAGGCTGCGCTCAAGTCTGCCAAGGAAGCCAAGCAGGCGGTGGACGGCGCGGACCAGTCCGGCGCGGCCGCCGACCAGAACCAAAGCGACGACGCAAGCGAGGAGTCGATCGCCAGCATGGAAGCCTCGATCAAGGCACTGACCAAGCAGCGCGACGAACTGCCCGAGGCGGCCACGCTCGTGATGCGAGAAGGTGAGGAGCCCCGCGCTACATTTGTGCTCACACGCGGTGCTCTCGACTCGCCAGCAGACCCCGTCCACCCCACCACGCCAGCGGTGCTCCCAGCGCTCCCCGACTTGCCAGCGAACCGACTCGGCCTCGCGGAGTGGCTCGTGCATCGCTCGAACCCCATGACCGCGCGGGTTTTCGTCAACCGGGTTTGGCACGAACTGTTTGGACGCGGCATCGTGACCACGCCGGAAGATTTTGGCGTGAAGGGTTCTCCCCCCAGCCATCCAGAACTGCTCGATGCCCTCGCCGTGCGGTTCATGGACGAGAGTTGGAGCCTCAAGTCACTGATTCGCGCGATCGTGCTCTCGCGAACATACCAACAGGATTCGCGTGCTTCCGCAGCCCTGCGGAGCGTCGACCCTGACAACCGCTGGCTGGCTCGGGGACCACGGTTTCGGCTCGATGCGGAAGCAATTCGCGACAACGCGCTCGCCATCGCCGGACTGCTTAGCCGGGAGAAGGGAGGGCCGTCGATTCGGCCCCCCCAACCGAAAGGCCTCTGGAGCAAGGTGGGGGGCGAGCAGTACGCCTACGAGGTCAGCGGCGGTGAAGCTCGCTACCGTCGCGGTCTCTACGTGGTGCTCAAACGGGGGAGCCCGTATCCCGGCTTCGTGGCGTTCGACGCCACCTCCCGCATTACCTGGGTGGCGCTGAGATCCCGGCCAGTCCCGCCGTAGCGATCTGGGACAAACAGGGT
>JBMTLP010000643.1:0-2016 GCA_049433245.1 Pirellulales bacterium | reverse complement strand
CGTCGCAGCGGCTCGGCACTAAAACGGCACGTCGTCGTCGGCCGCTTCTGCAAACGCATCGTTGGGGTCGAAGCCGTCTTGTGAGGATTCCCCGCCACCCCCGGCAAGCAGGCGGAACGACATCGCCTCAGCGCTCAAGAAATACTTCACCTCACTTGAGGCATCCCGCTGCCAGCGGCGGCCGCTGAGTCGGTAGGAGATTTCCACTTCATCACCCACATTCAGGTCGTCGACGGCATCGCACGCGTCTTTGATGAACTCAAAGGGAATGTAGTTGGTGAAACTGGCCCCCTTCTTCTGCTCCAGCACCACCAGCCGCTTACGGAAGCCGTTTTGCCCGTAAGACTTGGTCTCTTCAATCAGGTGGACCACACCACTGACGTTTGCGTCGCTCATTCCGTCGTGCCTGTTTTTCTCGCGGGAAAGCGGTTTCGCTTGGCGAACTCGCCGACTTCTCGCGGTATTGTGCCTGCTGCAGCAGCCTCCTGCCAAGGGGTGGTGCCCTGGGGCGTGATCTCGACGCGTGACCGCTTCAACCGTTAGGGTTTCAATGTTGGTTCGCCAATCTTTCATCAAACAGGTGGCCTGTTGGCTATAGCGTGTGTCATTGCGGTTGCGGTGTTTCTCAGTAAACGACTGGCCATTTCGAGCAAGCAGGCCACCAAGATTGTGGTCTGCCTGTGCTTGCCACTGTCGTTTGCTTCCGCCGCCGACAAACTGACTGAGGGCACCGCGATCGTGTTTGCCACGCCGCAACAGGGGCGAGCCATTCTCTGCCGGCGCGACGACTACGTCTCACGACAAAGCCCGTTTGACCGCCAAGCCCGTCTGAAAACAGATCGGGTGATCACGGAGGAGGCGTACCTCGAGTTCGTGAGCCAGCAGGTGCTCCCCTGGAATCCTGCCGAGCGCGGCACCGTCCTCGATGTGCTCGCCGAGATTGGCACCACCCTCGATCGCTTGCGGATACCGCTTCCCGAGCGGGTGGTGATGATCAAAACGAGCGGCCGTGAAGAAGGTGGCGCCGCCTATACGCGTGCCAACGCGATCGTGCTCACCGAATCGCACCTGCGCCGCGATCGCGGCGAGCTTGTCCGGCTTCTCAGCCACGAACTGTTTCACGTGATGTCGCGGGAAGACCCCGCCGCCCGGGAAGGGCTCTACGCAACCATCGGCTTTCGACGATGCGGCGAACCCCTTCTGCCCCAGGCCTTGGCCGCCATCAAACTGACCAACCCCGACGCACCATTCAACGACCACTGCATCGACGTGGCTATCGACGGCGTGCGACGGACAGTGGTGCCGATCATTCTCTCCGATTCATTGCAGTACGACATGGCCCGCGGCGGGGAGTTTTTTCAGTACCTACGATTGCGGTTCCTTGCCGTGGAGGCTGACCCCACCACGGGGGCCACCCGCCCCATCCTGGTCAACAATCAACCGTTAATGGTGCCAGTCACGCAGTTGGTGGGCTTCTTCGAGCAGGTCGGCCGAAACACGGGCTATATCATTCACCCGGAAGAGATTTTGGCAGACAACTTCGCCGACTTGGTGACGCAAAAAGAGGATCTTTCGTCACCGGAGGTTGTGGTGAGGATGCGAGATTTTTTTGCCCAACTGCGGATGCTGGAAGCGGGCTGATGCTCAGCTTGCTTTGCCGCGGCGGAACGCATCGACCAGCACGGCGGCGATGATCACTCCGCCTGTGATGATCTGCTTGTTGGCGTCTGATACGCCCAACTGCGCCAGGCCTGTCTGCAGCACCTGAATGATCAGGACGCCGAGAAACGAGCTGACGACGCTGCCTTTGCCCCCCATCAGGCTCGTGCCACCGATCACGCAGGCGGCTATGGCTGCCAACTCGATGCCAACACCACCGTTGGGGTCGGCGGTGGAGAGCCGCGCCGTCATCGACCAGCCGGCCCGGCCACACAACAGGCCGCTCACGGCAAACACCGCGCTCGCGACGATCGCGAGATCGAGGTACTGGTCGCTGCGGCTGCCGACCTCCCCGGA
>JBMTLP010000642.1:0-2030 GCA_049433245.1 Pirellulales bacterium | reverse complement strand
CTGCGGCGACAATCATCAGGGCTCGCCCACGTCCACAAACTCGCCCTCGTCGTCCTCCTCGTCGCTGGCGACATGCGGCACGCTGTAGCCCTCCTCGAGCCACCGGCCGAGGTCGATCAGGCGACAGCGATCGCTACAAAACGGCGCTGAGGCAGTTGTCTCCAGCGACACTGACCCATCGCACACAGGACACCGGGGCACAGGATACTCCCCTCAGGAAGAGCGTTTGACGTGAACGGTTGTCAACCGCGACGTCAGGAGGACTTCTTCGATGCAGACTTCGCCTCGCCAGATGACGAACTCTTCTTGTCACTCGATTCCTTTTTGGAACCCGAGGAGTCTTTATCCGCCGCGGCCCCCTTCTTGTAGGAGTCGCTGCGATAATCGGTCTGGTAGAACCCCGAGCCCTTAAACATGATCGCAGCGCCCGTGCCGATCAGCCGCCGCAACTTCCGCTTCTTGCACTCGGGACAGGTCTTCTTCAGTTTGTCGGTGATCGACTGAAACAGTTCGAACGCGTGGCCGCAGCCATCGCAGACATAATCGTACGTTGGCATGTGTGATGCTTACTCCTCAGAATGCTTCGCCACAATCACCTGCGCAGGCCGCACCACGCGGTCATGCAGGCTGTACCCGCGACTGGCAACACCCACGACGCGCCCGGGCTCAACGCCAGGAATCGCCTGCTGCAAGACGGCGTCGTGCACCGCTGGGTCGAACGCCACACCTTCGGTGGCGATCAGTTTACAACCATGATCTTCCAGCAACTTTTCGATCTGCTGCGAGAGCATGCGAAAGCCTGACAGCAGGCTTTCGACGTCCGAAGCCTTCTCGGCAGCTTCGATCGCCCGCAGCATGTTGTCGTGCACCGGAAGCAGATCACGGAGCACGTCGATCTCACGGTAGCGGTGCGCATCGTCAAACTCCCGCCGCATCCGCTTCCGCACATTGTCGAGCTCGGCCTGCAGGCGGAGGGCCCTGTCTTCGGCAACCTGCAGCCGGTCGCCTGCATCGCTCGCCGCTTCCGCAGCCTCCGACCCTGCATCGTCTCGGTCGTCGATGTCTTCGAATGCGTCGTCCTCTGGCTGGTCGTTCATGCTGACTCCTCAGGGGTTTCACGTGGCTGAAAGTAATCCTTGAGGCGATCGAAGAAACTCGTTCGCTTCGGGGTGACGCTGGACTTTTCTTCTTCAGCGAGTTCGCGGAGCAGTTCCTCGGCCCTCGGAGACAGGCTCCGCGGGACCTCGATGTGGATCTGCACAATGAGATCGCCAATGCCTCGACCGCGAACCTCAGGCATTCCCATGCCCCGCATTTTGATTGTCGCGTCGCTCTGCGTTCCCTTGGGAATCTCCAGCGGCTGCGGGCCCTTGAGCGTGGGCACATCCACCGTGGCTCCGAGCGCCGCCTGGCTGTAGGTGATCGGCACCTCGCACACAAGATCGCGACCATGCCTCTCAAGGAATGGGTGTTCCTCGATCTGAATCACGCAGTAGCAGTCACCAGGTGGCCCGCCATTACCCCCAGGCTCTCCTTCGCCGGCAAGACGCACCCGCACGTCCTCATCCACACCCGCTGGGATGGTGACTTTCCGCTCCACGTGCTCCTCGACGAGCCCAGCGCCACGGCACGAACCGCACTTTTCGCGGATGAGCTTGCCCGCACCGCGGCAGGCAGGGCAGGTGGTCTGCATCCGAAACACGCCAGCAGATTGGAGCACCTGCCCGTGACCGCCGCAGTACTCGCAACTCTCAGGCGCGGTCCCAGGCTTCGCACCCGAACCGTCGCATGTACCGCACGCCTCGTGCCGCACAAAACTCACGGTACGGGTGGCCCCTTCGGCAGCTTCAGCAAGCGTCAGCGTCAGCTCGCAAAAAACATCTTTGCCCTTGCGAGCTCGAGCGCCCCGCCGACGCCCCCCGCCGCCAAAGGCTTCTCCGAAGATGCCGCCGCCGAACAGTTCACCAAAGGCGTCGAAGATATCGGAGATATCATTGAAGTCGTGGGTACCACCCTGGAGGCCAGCATGG
>JBMTLP010000641.1:0-1998 GCA_049433245.1 Pirellulales bacterium | reverse complement strand
ATTCTTGAAGTCGACCCGCGACGTGAAGTCGAAACGCTCCTCGTGAACCTTGAGCGACGGCCGTCGCACGGGCTGCATCTCCAGCGACGATGCGAGGTCGGCCGCCTCGCGCCCGATCGCCGCACCATACGCGGCGTGGTCCTGCCCGTTACGGTCGGTCGAAAGATCTCCCGAGGCCCCCTGCATGAAGATCGCCGTCCCACCGAGTTTCTCCTCGAGCACGGTTCGCAGTGAGCCGATGTAGTCGGCCGAGAAGGTCATTGTCTCATCAGGAATGCTCGTAGGGTGCGCGGTGAAGTTCACGAGCACCGCCACGGGCTTGCCTGTTTGGGTGTTGTCGACCCGCAAGACGCCAAGCCGACGATCCACTGGAGGAGGCTCGAGTTTGGAGTGGCGGTTGCGGTTAAAGCCCGTGAGTTCTCGTGAGCCTGCAGCTACGACAGCCGGTACTGAGGCACGCTCTGCCTCGATGATTACCTTGATGATCTGCTCTTCGAGAAAGGCCGCGTAGCGCACCGCCGCGTCGTACCTCCCCTGCCCTCGTCCTGGCTCGTCGCACAGTTCGACGACCGGACCATGATGGGTGTGCGAACCCGCGATGAACGAGTGGGTGATCCCTGCCTCGGCCTTGATCTGCTCACGGATCCGTTGCAACCCTGCCTCCGTCGGCGATCGACCAAGATCAAGGCCGACGATCGCAAGCTTGGTGTCTCCTACAGCGAGTACCACCGCCTTGGCGAGCAGCGGATCGGCTGTACCAGTGGAGGGAGCAGCATGCCGAGAGCCGTAGCCCCACATCGGAACAGGCTCAGTCGGAGTCACATCGATCGACGCGGCACCGGCTCGGAGTTCGGCAGCCCACAACGCCACCTCGCCGTGAGCGCCGCCCACGAATAAACCAACCACAACGCCAAAACGACAGACAATTCCGTTCATGAATGCCCCCTTGTTTGTGAGGTCGCCCTCGCCCCGAAGCCACGGAGAGCATCCTACCGAAGGTTCCGGCCAGGGCACGTCACATCATGTCGGGTGTAGGGTGGATCGCGCGGCGACGGCGACCGTTGAGCAACCAACCTATCGGCGTGTGTCGCACAAAGAGTTGGTAACTCAGCAGGAGCAAAACAGTCAGGAGTGCGACGTCAAACAGCAGTTTCAGCAGTGGTGCTGCCTCCGAAAGAGCCAGTTTTCGTTCAACCCGGCGTGGATCCGTCTCGCAGATACGTCCATGTACATCAGCTGTCGGCGAAGAACTCACCGGCTGGCTAGAATCCTCGTCAAGGAGTTTTCTCATGCCACCATTGATTTCCATACGTTGCTGTTCGCTGTTGCGATCTGTCCGCAAAGCCTTGCTCGCGATACCCCTGCTCACGGTTGTCGCAACGGGGTTCACGACGGCTCCCCTGCCCCTTGTCGCTGCCGACACCACTCCCGCCGCCGCACGCGGCAGTTGGCATCTCACCGATGGTGATCGCGTTGTGCTCCTCGGGGAGGGGTTCATCGAGCGTGAAGGACAGCAGGGGATTCTCGAGACGTCGCTCATCGCATCGCACCCAGACATGGCCCTCGAGTTTCGCAATCTCGGCTGGAATGGCGACACGGTGTGGGCCGAGTCACGCGGCGTCTTCGACAGCCCGGCCGAAGGCTATCGCCGACTCATGTCGCTGATGCGAGAGTTGCAACCCACCGTGACCGTCGTGGCCTATGGCCGCAATGAGTCGTACGCCGGAGACGCAGGACTTGCTCCCTTCCGCGAGCAACTCACGCAACTCTGCAGTGACATCACCCGGCCCGCTGCGGCACCTGCGGAAGGTCCTGCTCCACCTCAGGCCCGGCTCGTGCTCGTTACGCCGCCCCCCTTCCTTCCTGCCCCCACCTGCCCAGCCGCCGACACGCGAAACCCCATGCTGTCGGAGTATGCCGCGGTGATCCGCGAGGTCGCCGCCGCGCAACACGCCGGTTTAGTCGACCTCTTCGCCGCATTCCCAAAGGCCGAAGGTG
>JBMTLP010000640.1:0-2074 GCA_049433245.1 Pirellulales bacterium | reverse complement strand
GATGCAGTTTGCCGGTAGTGCGAGTAGTTGGCGAGGCCAGAGCCCCGGCAGGTACCAGCTCCGCAGGGCTGGCATCTCGCGGGCGACAATCGCGTAAGCCTTAATGAACAGTGCCGCCCAGCCCACCCGCGTTGGGGCCGCGTCACGCGCAGCAGCCACCGTGCTCAGGTCAAGCAGCCGCTCCACGGGAAAGACCGGAACGCGTCGCGCTGCGGCCACCACATCGCAGACGAGCAGCCGCTGGCGATCGAGTCGGGTGACCACCGGGCGGTCTGAGCAAGCGGCCATCGCGGGTTCCCTGTGCTGCGTGGCATGAGAAATACCCCGAAGCGCGTTTCTGGGCAACCCAAAAAGATGAGGCTCCAGGAGAGGGCCGGCAGCGGAGCTGAGGTATGCTCCAAAAACGCTTGGAGTTCCCTCACGCCGAGCCTGCAGACCGCACCTCAAACCGCAGGAAATCCCCGTGCGAACCGACCCGTCGTCCACCCTGCTCGCCGTGATCGATATTCAGGAGCGGCTCGCGGCGGTCGTGCCCGACTGCGATCGCCTCACTCAACGAACGGTGCGGCTGGCCAAGGGGGCGGAAATCCTCGGTGTGCGAAGGGCACTGACCGAGCAGTATCCCAAAGGTTTGGGGCCGACCGTGCCTCAGCTCGCCGCGTGCATGCCGGCCGCAGAAGAAAAGATTGCCTTCAGTGCTGCCGGGTGCGGCTGCCTCGCTGGGGGGCTTGATGTCGGGATCGAGTCGGTGGTGCTCGCTGGGCTCGAAACACACATCTGTATCTTGCAGACGGCCCTGGATCTCTTGGAGCGGGGTGTGCGGGTGTTTGTAGCGGTCGACGCGGTGGGAAGCCGTTTTGCGGTTGATCACGAAACCGGTTTGCGAAGGCTGGAACAGGCGGGTGTCGTGCCTGTCACCACAGAGTCGGTGCTCTTTGAGTGGTGTCGCGGAGCAGACCACGCGAGGTTTCGCGAGATACGCAGCCTTGTCATCGAGGGATGAGCGATTCGTCGTCCGTGGCGGCTTTGCCGGAGTCGATCCGTGGCAGGCTGGACTCGTCGGTTTCTGCCACCAACTCGCGAAGGTCGACGGGTTGCTCAACCGGCCCCTTGGCAGCCAAACGCTTGAGAGCGGCGATCTTTTCAGCCATTCCGGGCTCGCCGAGGTCTTCGTGACCAGGTGCGCAGCCAAAGGTGATCGCCACTCCAGCGGTGTTGATGAGTTTCCAGCGGCGCTGATCGGTGGTGCCTTCGCGACGACACTCCACGAGATCGAGGAGCGGCCACTCCGGCTTGGTCACGGCGACCACAGCCACGGCCTCTTCCACGGCCTTGTCTCCCCAGGCGGCCCCTGCCGGGCCGAGTGGCAGGGATGTCACACCGTCGATAACGGGATACTGGGCGGCGTCTTCGGTGGTGAATCCATCGCTGGGCAGCACCACGCCCTCGATGTCGACCGGCAGGAGGCCACCTGACACGCGCACCATCGCCACGGGTTCCCGGCAGGTGATTGTCACGCGGGCCGACGCAGGGCTAAGCACTTCCACGCGATCCACGGAACGCACCCAAGGGTGGACGTCGAAGGCACGTGCCAGTCGCCGCGCGAGTTCGGGGTCGTCGAGAGGCAGCCGGCCATCGAGGCTGGCATCCCGGAGGGCTTCAGCGACGATGTCGGATTTGACCCAGGCAGGCTGGCCGTCGAGGCTGACCCGATCGGCAGTAAGGACGTACTCCGACCCACCGCGGACGTCTGGCCCAAACCGTTGCCAGGCCAGTCCCCCCGCCACGAGCGCGACCACAACAACCAGGACCACACCCCCGCCCGCCTGCCGCCGCGCAAGCATCTCACCTAGCCCTCCACTGGGCTCTGCCACGGCTTCGGGCTGTCGACGACCGATGTGACGCATCTCACCAGACCTCGATGAGTGGCTTGAGGTCGACACTCAGCCGCTCGCGAACTTGCCCGCGGACACGCTCGATCAGGCCGAGAACATCGTCACTCGAGCACTCTGCCCGCGCGACCACAAAGTTCGGGTGCGACGACGAGACGGAAGCGTGGCCAACTGAGATGTCC
>JBMTLP010000639.1:0-2077 GCA_049433245.1 Pirellulales bacterium | reverse complement strand
CAGCGATGTGATCCCAATCGCGCCCGTCCCCACGACGTTCAGACCGCAACTCGTGCCGCCCCCTCCAGCATCGGCATCTCCGCGCATCATCCTGCTCGACTCCGATGCGAATGACGGCGGGAACGCGGCTTCAGACTGAAGAGCCTCTCAGTTTCTTGCTCGAGGAGACCGCCGCGAGCCGACGCTCCTCGAGAGGCGGAGCGAGTCGCGGTGGCTGAACTCATCACCACGGTTGTACTGCGCGAGCAGCGTGGCACAGGCTGCGGTAGGCTAGATGCTGCTTTGTTTTCTCGGGGAGATTTCCATGGACGCCATGTTTTCCAACAAAGTCAAGCGTTGCACACACGCCCTTTGCTGGTTTGCGGTCGCGGCGGGTCTCGCTGCAGCTGATGACGCACCCGTCGACCGTCCGCCAAACGTGGTGATCATCTTTACCGACGACCAGGGCTACGCCGATGTAGGAGCGTTTGGCGCGGAGGGCTTTGAAACACCGCACATTGACCGCATGGCGGCGGAAGGCCGGATGTTCCGTCGCTGGTATGCCGCGCAACCTGTATGCAGTGCGTCGCGGACGGCACTCCTGACTGGCTGTTATCCCAATCGGCTGGGCCTTCACGGAGCGCTTGGCCCAGGCAGCCGGCATGGTATCCATGCTGATGAAACCACGATTGCCGAGGTCTGCCGTGGACAGGGCTATGCCACCGCGATCTTCGGCAAGTGGCACCTTGGCGACCATGAGCGTTTTTTGCCAACGAACCACGGCTTCGATGAGTATTTTGGGATTCCGTACTCCAATGACATGTGGCCGCAGCATCCGCAGACGAAAACGTTTCCGCCACTGCCGTTGTTTGAAGGCACTCGTCGGCTGCGGACGGTCGACGAGCGAGATCAACGGATGATGACAACCTGGCTCACCGCCCGAGCAGTCGACTTCATCAACCGCAACCGAGACCAGCCGTTCTTTCTCTATGTGCCCCACCCGCAACCGCACGTGCCGCTGGCAGTCAGCGATCGCTTTGCCGGAACCACCGAGCGAGGACTCTACGGCGACGTGATTTCTGAAATCGACTGGTCTGTCGGCGAGATCTTGAATGCGATCTCCACCAACGGCCTCGATGAGCACACGCTGGTGATCTTTACCAGCGACAACGGCCCATGGCTTTCCTATGGCGACCATGCAGGTTCGGCCGGTCCGCTCAGAGAAGGCAAGGGAACAGCCTGGGAAGGAGGTTTCCGCGAGCCATGCGTGATGCGCTGGCCCGGGAAGATTCCTGCCGGCACCGTGTGTGATACGCCAGCGATGAACATCGACCTGCTGCCAACTGTGGCTGAACTGATCGGTGCGACTCTGCCCGCGTTGCCAATCGACGGCGTGAGTGTACGGCCCCTGCTGTTTGGAGATGGCACCGCCTCCCGCCCACACGAAACCTTCTGGATCTACTACCAGCAGAACGAACTGCAGGCAGTCATCGCCGGCGACTACAAGCTGATCCTTCCGCACCGCTATCGCACGCTCGCTGGACGCGAAGGGGGGAGCAATGGCCTACCGGCGGACTACAGCCAAAAGCAGTCCGGAACCGAACTCTACAACCTCGTCGACGATCCCAGCGAAACCCGCGACCTCGCGGCCGACATGCCTGAAAAAGTTGCCGAACTGCTCAGGCACGCGGAAGCGGCCCGCGCCGAACTTGGCGACAAACTCACCAGCCGCACCGGCAGCGGAAGCCGCCAACCCGGCCGGCTCACCGACGAAGAACACACCGCGCTGATGAACACGCACTGGCCCAACGGCCGACCATGACCGAGGCGAGCGGAGGCTCGGAGTCGGCAAACGACCAACCTTGCGCTTCGCGGAGAAAAGAGCCAGCGATGAGACTTTTGCCGCCCCCATCTGGAGCAGGGCCGGCGATCGGCTCTGCACAGGGCCGCTCGGGGTGGCTTACAGTTCGCCCTGCAGTTCGAAGATCCACCGCAGGGCTGCGTTCATCATGCTCTCTCCCGCACCCAATTCCGCCGGAGCCACCTGGGTGTCGGCACCGTACCCACCTTCGGCTGCCGCCTCGATCGTGGGGAAGTA
>JBMTLP010000638.1:0-2079 GCA_049433245.1 Pirellulales bacterium | reverse complement strand
CGCTCTTCCGTTCGGACGCCTTTGCCAACACAAGTTCGCGAGGCCTCTACGGCGATGTGGTTGAAGAGATCGACTGGAGCGTGGGGCGGGTGCTTGAGACCCTTCGCACGCACGGCTTGGAGAAGAACACGATCGTGTGGTTCACCAGCGACAATGGTCCTTGGCTGACCTTTCGCGATCACGGCGGTTCCGCAGGGCCGCTCAAGGATGGCAAGGGAACCACATGGGACGGTGGCATGCGCGAGCCGACCATCGTGTGGTGGCCCGGAACGGTTCCGGCTGGTCGTGTCTCCAGCGAGCTCGGCACTACGATGGATATCTTCGTGACCAGCGTGGCGCTCGCCGGTGGCACGCTGCCGGGTGATCGCGTGCTCGACGGCGTGGATCTCTCGCCAACACTGCTGCACGAGCAGCAAAGTCCGCGGGGCGATGTGATGTACTACCGCGGCACCCGGCTGATGGCGGTTCGCCAAGGGGCCTGGAAGGCGCACTTCATGACACAGGAGTCGTACACTGGCAACAACGAACTGGTCGTGCACGATCCGCCGCTGCTCTTCAACCTCGAAGTCGACCCCGGTGAGCAGTGGAATGTTGCCGAGGCGCACCCCGACGTGGTGGCCGCCATCACGCAACTCGCAGCGACGCACCGCGCAGGCGTGGAGCCTGTGCCGTCCCAACTCGAGATTCCCCTGCCCACTCCATGACGTATGCAGAGCACCTTCAAGAGATTCCTCACGCGGCTCGCTGCCATCTCGGCAGCGTCCTGGCTGGCAACGCTCGCACCGGCGGCAACGTTTGAGTTTGGTGACCTGCCGCTGACTGTTCCGGATGGGTTTGTCGTTGAACAGGTGGCAGCGCCGCCGCTGGTGGAACGTCCGGTGACCTGCGACTTCGACGAGCGGGGCGGTCTTTATGTGGCCGAGTCGAGTGGGTCGAACAGCCCCTTGGCTGAGCAGCAACGCGACCCGCAGCATCGCATTCTGCGACTGGAAGACCGGGATGGTGACGGCGTTTTCGATCACCGAACGGTGTTCGCTGACGGCCTCATGATGCTCCAAGGCACGCTCTGGCACGACGGTTCACTCTACGTGGCTGCGGCCCCACAGATTCTTAAGTTGACGGACCATGATGGGGATGGCGTCGCTGATGTCCGGGAGATTTGGCACGACGGCGGCACCCTCACCGGCTGCGGGAACGACCTCCACGGACCGTACCTGGCTCCGAACGGCCGCATCGAGTTCACCAAGGGGGCCTTTGCGGAACAGACGCATGACCTTGTTGGTCGACCCGGCTGGACCACGCGAGCGTCGCACGTGTTCCGTTGCCGTCCGGATGGAAGAGAGTTGGAGGCGGTTGTGACGGGTGGTATGGATAACCCCGTCGACGTGGCCTTCACTGCTGCTGGGGAGCGGCTCCTCTCGGCTACTTTTTTGGTGCACCCGTCGGGCGGGCAGCGGGATGGTGTGATTCATGCGGTGTACGGCGGCGTCTTTGGCAAAGACCACCGTGTGATCGATGGGCACAGTCGGACCGGCGACCTGATGCCGATCTTGATCCACCTTGGGCCAGCTGCAGCGTGTGGGCTCCATGTGCATTCAGGGTTTGGCGTTGGGGGTGGGCTCGCTGGCGATGCCTTTGTCTGCAGCTTCAATCTGCGGGGCGTGTCGCGGCATCGCCTGATCCCTGAGGGGGGCACTTTTCGTGTGGAGAGCGAACCCTTCCTCAGCGGCGACTCAGCCGACTTTCATCCCACCGATGTGATTGAGGATGCGGATGGTTCGCTCCTCGTGGTTGATACAGGAGGCTGGTACAAGCTCTGCTGTCCCACGTCTCAGTTGGAAAAGCCCGCTGTCACTGGTGCCATCTACCGCATCCGGCGGGCCGATGTGGCCAGGCCGAGTGACCCACGTGGTGAGCAGATCCCCTGGTCGTCGCTCTCCGCGGGTGCACTCGCCGATTTCCTCGCCGACGACAGGCCTGCGGTGGCGTGGCAAGCGATCGCGAAACTCGGTCGCGAGGAGGCGTGTGGATCCGTGATAGAAAAGATCACCGGGGCCGATGTCAGCGAGACCTGTCGGG
>JBMTLP010000637.1:0-2081 GCA_049433245.1 Pirellulales bacterium | reverse complement strand
CACCTGGTGGGCAGCCTAACGCCGCGGAAAAGTTGGTCGACGCTTCCTCCTGGATTCGCGGGCAGCGTTTTCTGCTCGGAGATTCTCATCGACGCCGACGGGAGCCATCTCTACGCCGGCAATCGACTGCACGACACGATCGCGGTCTTCGCGATTGGCGACGACGGTGAGTTGACCCCGTGTGGCGAAGAATGGAGCAGAGGCAACTACCCACGAAGTTTTCAACTCGATCCCTCGGGCAGGTTTCTCTATTGCTGCAATCAACGCAGTGACAACGTGGCGATCTTTGCGGTCGACGAGTCCTCGGGTACACCTCGGTTCACCGGGCAGTTTGTGCCTGTGGGTAATCCCTCGTGTGTGGTCTTTCTCGATACGCAGCGTTGAGGGAAATAAGGGAGCGGCATGACAGATTCCGAAACGGGCTGGCGGTTTGACAACTCCTACGCCCGGCTTCCCGAGCCGCTCTTCACG
Organism: Pirellulales bacterium; assembly: GCA_049433245.1. Taxonomy (GTDB): domain Bacteria; phylum Planctomycetota; class Planctomycetia; order Pirellulales; family UBA1268; genus M30B53. The sequence continues at coordinate 1,610 of JBMTLP010000637.1, read as the reverse complement.
CGGGCTGAGCCTGGGCGTGTGCGGGCTCCGCGGATGGTGGTGTTTCATGACGCGCTCGCTGGGCAACTCGGCCTTCCCTCTTCGCTTGCTGATGCGGCGGCAGTGCTTGCCGGGAACGAACTGCCGGACGGGGCCGAGCCGATCGCGCAGGCGTATGCTGGGCACCAGTTTGGGCATTTCACCAACCTCGGCGATGGCCGGGCGATTCTGCTGGGGGAGCAGCTCACGCCATCAGGCAGCCGCCGTGACATCCAGTTGAAGGGATCTGGACGCACCCGCTATTCCCGCAGCGGCGACGGGCGAGCGGCCTTGGGCCCGATGCTGCGGGAGTATCTGATCAGCGAGGCGATGCATGCCTTGGGTATTCCGACGACCCGCAGCCTGGCGGTGGTGGCAACCGGCGAGGTGGTGATGCGGGAGCGACCACTGCCGGGGGCGATCCTGACACGAGTGGCGATGAGCCATCTCCGTGTCGGCACCTTCCAATACGCAGCCGCCCTCGGTGATCCCACCTTGCTCGCAACGTTACTGAACTACGCGATCGAGCGGCACGATCCAGAACTCCTTGAGGCAGACGATCCGGCGGTGGCGTTCTTTGCGGCCGTGGCTGAACGGCAGGCAGCGCTCGTTGCCCAGTGGATGCTCGTCGGCTTCGTGCACGGCGTGATGAACACCGACAACATGGCGATCGCTGGCGAGACGATCGACTACGGGCCGTGCGCGTTTCTCGACATCTACGATCCCCAAACGGTTTTTAGTTCCATCGATCAGCAGGGGCGGTATGCCTATGCCAACCAGCCGTTGATCGCGCAGTGGAACCTTGCGAGGCTTGCCGAGAGTGTGCTGCCACTGGTGAAGGGGGACGAGCAGCAGGCTGTCGATCGGGTCCGCGAGGTGCTCGAGACGTTTTCTCAACAGTACAAAACACACTACGCGGCTGGCGCGGCCGCGAAGCTTGGTCTCGCCGCATCGCGAGAGGGCGATGAGCCGCTCTTTACCTCGCTTCTGGCATCCATGCAGCAAGCGGGGGCAGACTTTACCGCCACGTTTGCGCAGCTTTCGCACCTTCTTCGAAGCGAGGGCCCCTCGAGTTGCCTGCCTGCTGGCGTCACCCCCTCGTGGGTCGATGCGTGGCGACGGCGGTTGGCTCAGGAGTCGGCAGGCCGTGAGGACCAACAGCAACGGATGCAGCGAGCAAATCCGCTGGTGATCCCTCGCAACCACAAGGTTGAGGAGGCGCTCTCCGCCGCAGAGGTCGGCGACATGCAGCCCTTCACGCGACTTCTCGCGGCTGTCACGCATCCATTTGAGGAAGCTTCCGAGCACGCCGCCTACCGGCTGGGGCCGCCGGCTGGGTGCGGGCCGTATCGGACGTTTTGCGGGACGTGACCCGATCTGTACAGTGTCGCAGGCGTTTCGCACTTGTTTTGAACTGCTTGCCCCTTCTCCGGAGACCTGGGATGAATCTGCTCAACACGAAGACCTACGAGCGACCGGATGAGCATCGTCGACGGCTGCTGCGACTGGCGGCGGTTGGGGGCGTGTTGGCCACGCACTCGGGTGCGTTCGCCGAGGAACTCACTCGCACTTTTGCGCAGACGGAAGGCCCG
>JBMTLP010000636.1:0-2084 GCA_049433245.1 Pirellulales bacterium | reverse complement strand
CCACCGCTACGGGGCTCTCGGTCAAGCTGTTCTTGGACCGGCCGCGGTTGGTGTTTGACCGGCTGGCGGCTTTCGAGCGGCTGCACCCAGCCCATGGCTTGCAGCGGATCTTCTCACGAGAGACGGTTCGCCAACTGCTGACGAGCCTTGTCGCGCTCGTGCTGCTGATGTTGACGCTGTGGTGGACATTTTCTGGCGTCTGGGAACATGTGCAGCAAGGCAGCCTTGAACCGACCGAGGATGGCCAGAGTGGCCTGTGGCTGGCATGGCGAGCCCTGTGGGGCACGCTGCTCGCCGCCGGTGTGATCCTGGCCATGCAACAGGTGCTTCGCTGGCGGGCCAGCGAGCAACGGCTGCGGATGACTGCGGCGGAGTTCCGTGACGAACAGCGGCTGATGGAAGCAGATCGTCGCGTACGACTCCCAACAGACGACGTTCCCGAGGACAGCCGTAGCCCACTTAAGGGGCAGCCGCCTCGTTCGTAGCCTCGGGCACGTAGCCATAGCGTTCAAAGAACGGTCGCCATCGTTCCACCACCAGGCTCCGCGTCCGCTCATCGATGTCGTAACGATTCCGACGATAGCGCTGCATCGCCTCCGCCTCTTTCGCAAGAGCTGGCTGAACGCTGTCAAAACCACCGAGGCCGAGTGCCTCGTAGGCCTTCGACAGTTCGGCCACAGGATCGGCGACGAGGTCTTCGTATTTCAGTTCATGCAAACACCCCGCAGGGAGTTCTGCCTTGTCGCGTTCAAACGCGTCGTACATGACGTCGAACGTGTCGAGCACGTACGACTCGAGTCGCTCACCTCGATCCACCTGCATGCCCTGCACAAAGTCAAGCGAACGCCACAGCCGCATCGTCGAGGGAAAAACCACCAACGGATCCCGCACAATGTGGAGGAATCTCGCCTCAGGAAACATTGCCTTCAGCACGCCCATGCGGGCGGTGTGCGGAGGACTCTTGAGCACGGTTCGGCGGGAATCACGCACCGCCAGCATCCGCAGAAAGCGTCGCATCGTGGCCTGCCAATGCGAGAGCGTGGATGCTTCGAGTGTGGTCAGATAAAGAGCCGTGGCGTCATTCGATGCGGTGGCAGGAAACGCCATGCGTCGATACGGGGAAGCCGCCCCGAGATTCATGAGGGCAAACTCGTCTTCCTGGGGTCTGTCCCAACCTGCAGCCACGTTATCCATTGGGCGTTTGGCCGGCATCATCCAGGCGAGCAGGGGGGGCAGCACCGACTCCGTGAGCAGGAAGTGGCCCGCGGCGAAGCACTGATACGTACTCGGGCAGAAGAAACGCTCGTCGAGCATCATCAGTTCGTGCAGGAGCGTGGTTCCGCTCCGCCAATGCCCGATGATGAACACCGGATCGTTCCGCACCTCGACCGTTCGCAACTGCTTGGCAAACCGGGCCTTGCAAATCCAGCCCGCCACCGAGTTAAACGCCGTGGTGGCCGTGATCGTTGCCAGTAGCCCCAACCGCGAGGGAGACACGCGGCAACCATGCTGCCCCACCAGTTTCAGCCACACCCCAAGTGGCATGCCGTGCCAAAACCGGGGACTCCACCAGGGATAGGCGTGGTAACTGTCCGAGTCACGCGGCTTCGAAGAGGCGGCAGTTGAGGGTGAATCAGGCATGGGAAGTCTCGATGGCGGCCAACCGTCTCACGGAAGGCGCGGTGTTGTGGGCCAGCGTCTTCATTGGGTGTCGACAACAGACGGGCTCCAACTACCGTGAAATCGCGTCACTGCCGCTTGCGACGACCACAGGAGCCCCTGGAACGCCGGAAAGAACAGCAATTCGGGTCGCCGTGGCCTCGGAGAGATCCCCTCGCTGCCTCGCGAGCGTGTAACTGGCGAGGGCGTCGGCAGGGCGACCGAGGGCTTCCTGAGCCATGCCTTCCAGAGCGTGCACCTTGCCTGGAACCTGTCCGGGACCGTAGGTTTCCTCGAGAATTGCTAGGGTGGCCAGTGCGCGGGTCGGCCTTCCCGCTCGGCGATACGCCTCCGCCGTATCGAGCAGGATCTCTCGGTCGCTGGGAGCGATGGCCAGTGCCCGGTGGAAGTCGCCGAGCGCGTCG
>JBMTLP010000635.1:0-2086 GCA_049433245.1 Pirellulales bacterium | reverse complement strand
TTTCCAAGGCGCTGAAGGGCGTCGGCGTCGACTGGGTGCGCCAGATCGACCGCACCTATGACGTCGGCAAGATGCGCGACACGATCCGCGAGGCGCTGACCACCGATTACGACGGCCCGAAAGTGATCGTCGCCTCGTCGGAATGCATGCTGAACCGCCAGCGGCGCGAGAAACCGCTTCGTACACAGGCGATCAAGGAGGGCCGCCGCGTCGAGGCGCCGCGCTTCGGCGTGGATGAAGACGGTGAGATGTATGTCACTACCGCATCGCCGACGGGGCAGGGGGTGTTTCGTCTCGTCGGTGATAGTTCCGTGGTGCCCGTGGGCATCAACAAGGATTTCCTTGATCCCGAGCTCGATGCCGAAGCGTGGATGAAACGCTTTGAGGTGGAAAGCCGCGAGGTGTTTGCCGGGCGGGCTGAGGTCATGGGGGCGCTGGGCCTTGACCCGGGAGATCGCATCGCGGATGTCGGGAGCGGCACGGGCCTCTACCTCTCGGCGTTTTCGCAGGCCGTTGGCAAGGAAGGCCGCGTGCTCGCGGTCGACATTTCACCCAAGTTCATTGAGTTCATCCGTCGGCGTGTTGTCGATGAGAGCCTTGAGAACGTGCGCGTGGTGCCGTCGACCGAGCGGTCTGCGTCGCTCCCAACCGAGAGTGTGGATCACGTCTTCGTCTGTGACACCTACCACCACTTCGAGTTCTACGGGGACATGCTCGCGTCGATCCGAGAAGGCCTCGCGCCGGGCGGTCAGCTCGTGTTGATCGACTTTGAAAGGATCCCTGGCACCTCCCGCGAATGGCTGCTCACGCACGTGCGAGCAGGGAAGGACCAGGTGCGGGCCGAGGTGGAGCAAGCCGGCTTCGAGTTCGTGGAAGAGGTTGAAGTGCCGGCATTCGAGGAAAACTACCTGCTGCGGTTTCGCAAAGCCGGGTGAGCAGGCTTTGGTCCTCGCGCTCCTGCGCGGTCGTGCCCTGCCAGACATACACGCCAATGGCTCCGGTCATCAGGGCGGCGGCGATGATGCGTTTGATGAGCATGCTGCGATCCACACGGCTCTCCAGTTCGTGCCAGCCGTGGTGGGCGAGCACGGCGCCGAGCACGACTGACATGATGCCGCGGGTCGACTGCAGGATCGTGCTGAGGATCACACCGACGCTCCCGATGCAGGCGTAAAGCGTGACCATTGCGCCCATCCACGCGGCGGAATACTGCATCGCTGCAAGCCAGTCTTTGGCCTCGGGGCCTGGCCGTCGACGGTATTCGATGACGGCCAGGGGGAACATGATCAGGCCGCCGAGCACGTAGGTCATCGACATCGCGATCGTGCCCGCCCGCAGGCGGCTGACGCCGAGTTTGCCTTCGAGGCCGTCGATCAGGGCCACGATTTCCAGGTCGGCAATCGCGAAGCCAAAACAGGCCAAGGCGAGGAGGCCGAGCACCTGGAGGGTAACCCCCGATTTACCTTGCTGCAGGACGAGCGCTGCGGCTCCGCAGAGCAGGATCGCCAGCCACTGCATTGGAGCGAGTGATTTTTGGAGCACCACGGTGAGCAGGAGGGCTTGGGCAACGATCTTCAGCCCGAGCAGGGGCGAAAGCCGCGAGGCGTCGGCTCGCGTCAGGAGATGGAACAGACACGCCTGGCCGCCAAAGTAGCTCAGCGTGGAAATCAGGCAGGGGAGCCAGACCGCGTTCGCAGCAAACGCGGAGAGGCCTTTGGTTTCGGGCAAGAGCCACCAGGTGACAGGCACACACCACAGGCCCATCAGCAGATGGGCGAGGACCAAGAGCCGGCGGCTCCCGCCGGGCCGGCGTGTGCCGTGGTGCCGGGAGATCAGGTAGGAGATGGAGCTGAAGAAGGCCGCAGCCAGGCCGGCTGCCATGCCGAAGGCGAGTGGGGTCACGTGCGGCATGCTACCTGACGATCCGTTTTCACCAAGCGTTGGTGCAGGTGCTCGCGAGAAGTGGGGGGCGGTGAGCGTCTGATACTGGTAGCACTCCGCAGGCTGCTACATTGTGGCTCCTTGTGGGCGTTCGATGGTTTCCAAAAAACGGGGGAAGGGTCATGGTCAGCCTGCGGTATTTCAG
>JBMTLP010000634.1:0-2096 GCA_049433245.1 Pirellulales bacterium | reverse complement strand
ATGAAAAAAACGTTCCTTGTGGCGGAGCGATCCGTCGTCGGCGATCTGATAACTGTAGACCCACTTGGAGTGGCCCTCGGCCACCGAAAGCAGCCACTGATCGGGCCGATACGCCATGCCCGTCGCAAACTTGATGCCCTGGTCAACCTGTTTTTTCATGCCGTCTTTGATCAGCCACACACTCCCTGGTCCGTGGGTCTTATCGCCATTGCTCGTCACATACAGGCTGCCGTCGGGCCGCGCCAGCACGCTGTGCCCCAGGACTCCATCCATATACACAGCGCCGCGACCGTTCGCGTCGTACCGCATCAGCTTGTCGACCTTCTCGGACACGGTGAACACGGCACCATCGGCCCCCACTGTCACGCAGTGTGCCTGAGCCGCATCCTCAACAAACACTCGCACCAGCCCGTCGCGGCCGATGCAGTGCAGCGTGTTGTTTGATGTATCAGCAAAATACACCTCGCCTGCGGCATTCACCGCAGGCCCACGCGTGCTCTTAAAACCGTCTGCGACAAGTTCCCAGTCTTCCCCAGGGATCAGGATTTCTTGCGTTCGCGGAGCACTCGCACCGGCCTGTACCTTCTCTGGCCACCCACGCCACAGATACGCCATCGCTTCCCGCCAGTGCTCCGCATAGCCCTGGACATGACCTCCATCGATCACCCGAAACTGAAAGTCGTAGCCAGAGAACCGCAGCGCCTTGTCCATCTCTTGATCGAGCAAGAACCAGTCGCCCGCCACGTTTTCCATATCGCGGGTGGCCGTGGTGAGAAACGCGCGAATAGGCTTCGCTTCAAACTTGCGCACCATCGTGGGAAACTCATGGCCCCCACGAAACGCTACCCAACTGCCGCTCGCTGCATACACCCGACGAAACGCATCCGGGCGATGCCAGGCCGCCGTGAATGCGGCAATCCCACCGCTGCTCCCGCCAGAGATGCAGCGGTCGTTGCCATCGGTTGAGAGGTTGAGCTGCAACTCCTTGGCGATGAAGGGCAGGAGTTCGTCGACGAGAAACCGCACCTTGTTGTCGCTCACACCGTCGTATTCAAAATCGCGATTTCGGCGTCCGAGTGTGTCGGGCATGGGAGCCGGCAGATCACCTGGCCGCACGAACACGCCGACCGTCACGGGGATCTCGCCGCTGGCGATCATGGTTTCCAGCATCGTCTGCTCAAACGGGCTGAAGCCGTCCGTCTTCACATACACGCAGGCCGCTTGCTTGCCGTCGTACTGAGCAGGCACAAACACCACCACATCTCGCACCGTGCCCGGGAAAACCTCGCTCGTCGTGAATCGAAACTGTTTCGTCGTGCCAGGGAGAATGTTCTCCGGCTCGATTGGCGGCGGATGATACCCAGGAGTTTGGTCCCGGCTTCCGAGCGCCACGCCACTGCCAGCAAGCGGCCGGATAAACCACTGCAGATGCACATCGTCGCTGCGGTACGTCCACAGATCGATGCGTGCTCCCACCTCATGCACACCGCCGAAGTGATCGAGCCCCTGCTCCGGTGAGTGCTTGGCGATCAGCGAATAGCTCCCATTCTCATGCTTCACGAGCGTCCACCGCTGCGACGGTTCGCCGCGATCCCTTTCCAGAAAAACCAGCGTGCCATTGCTTCGCCCCCCTCCCTGCACCGTCAGCACCAGCGAGGAATCACTCGCAGGAGACACGCGAACCGAGTCGTCCTCGGCAACCACATGCCACTTCTGCTGAGCGACGTCGGCCGCCGTCTGAGTGGAAATCTTGGCCCCTGCCTGAGCGCCACCCACGGCCTCGAGTACAAGATGCGGCGCACTGGCCGACACGATTCGGTAGGCCCCCCAATCGTCTGCTGCCTGGACCGACGAACACGAGGCGAGAGCGACGGCCAAGGCGAGCCCGCCAACTCGCTGCCCACACATGATCAAAGCACTCAGAGAACACAACTCGATAGCGTGATCGCGCATCATGAGTCTTCCTTTGTGGAACGGCAGTGCCCGCTCATCGCGGGAGCCCTACGGCGCAGTCACCGCGTCTGGCGGAAGCGCTTCCACCAGCGTCTCGGCACCCTTGAGATGCCTATCAAAGAAGCGATCCGTCAGTTCCCGAA
>JBMTLP010000633.1:0-2098 GCA_049433245.1 Pirellulales bacterium | reverse complement strand
TGCCAATAGCGATCCCGCCAAACCCGAGAGCAGCGTGCGGCACCTGATCGACGGCGGCCTGGCCAGCACGATGCTGCATGCCGACGACGAGAGCGTGAACGATGAGGGCAGGGCGGGCCACCTCTCCGCCGCTGATCGCGACGCGATGGCTGCTTTCCTGCTCGACGTTCCTTATCCTCCAGCTCCTCGCCGGCCCTACACCAACGTGGTCTCCGAGCGGGCTCGACAGGGCATGAAACTTTTTCATGTCGACGGCGATAACGATCCCGGTAAGCCGCGACCCAATGTCTGTGGCAACTGCCATCGCCTGCCGCATCTCGTGAGCACCAACACCCCTGGCACCGGCATGGACGCGCCCACCTGGCGGGGCGCCTACGACCGCTGGCTGATCCTGCCGCAGGGGCGACTGAACATCATCGACTTTCCATTCTTCAAACGGGTCGCCGAGCAGGGCACGCCGGAGGAAGAAGTCTGGCGGTTCTCCTGGGGCGGCCGCGAGCGGTTTAATCCGGTTTGGGACATGGTGCTCGAAGCGAGTACGGGATTCGTTGGTGGGTTTGGCCGACAGGCCACTCTCAACGCGGCAACCGCACGCGACCCCCAAACCCTCGACCTGCTGGCGAGCCTCGCGCAGGCCGATCGTGATGGGAGCGTGGTGCTCAGCGGAGAGGGCTTCTGGCTCGATGCCGATAGCCCGATACCGGTCTGCTTCACCGTTATCGGCGATACGAACGACCCGCTGGCGACGTATCAGGAAACCGGTGGCAGGGCCTTCGCTGCTCCTGACCTGGCGGCTGCGGCGGCCGAAGGCAGGCTGTTGGTGACGTTTACCGCCCGCGCCTGCAACAGCGTGAATGCCGCCTCACCGCAGCCAGCCATCTGGACCACTGGCCCGCTGGAGCAGCAGCGTGGCCGGCAGCGGTTTCCCCGGCTGGCACCTGGCGAAAGCCGCGTGACCGCCAGTGGGCGGCATGTGCAGCCAGACGCTGTGCCGCTCGTCGAGGGCCGCAAAGCCGCGGGCGCCGTGGCGATCAACGGCGATGAACTGACGGTGGACCTCGCCGAGCCTCCCGCCGCGGGTATGCACCTGCTTCAGTTGCAAAACCCAGATGGCCTGGCGAGCAACGACTTCCTGTTTTTTGTCCGGACTCAAGCAGAGGACGACAAGGACGACGAGCCGGACGACCGAAAGTCACTCGGCGGCATCCTGAAGGCTGCCGGCTGGGAAGGCGTCGTGGGCACCTGGGTCGACAAGGCGACCAAGGGCACCATCGCCAAGACAACCTACCGCTGGTCGTTGCCAGACCGCGTGATGGAGGTCCGAAACGAAGGCGGCGAAACGCCATCAGTCGCCCTGATCGGCGTGAACCCCACCAACGGTGATGTGTTTCATGTCGGCGGCGACTCCAAGGGCTCGAGCTTCCTCGGTACCTGGAACATCGACGATGGAGGTATTGCAACCCTCGCGCTTCAGATTGCGGGTGCCGACGGGAACGAGTTCACGCTGCAGATTCGTCACGAACTGCTCGACGCCGACACCATGCGGATCACGCTGCAACTGCCACAGCCGATGGTAATCGACCTGGTGCGTGCGACGGAGTAAGCCTGATGCCCCTCGACGACCCAACCGTCATCACCACGATCATGTACTGGCGTAAAAAGCTGACGGCGGCTGCCTGGCTGGTGACCCACGACCGTCATGCAGCCGACGACATCTTCCAGACGATCGTACTTAAGGCGATTACGACGGGTGGAACATTCGAAGCGGAGGCGGCCGTGGTCTCCTGGTCGTTTGTGACCTGTCGGAATGCCAGCATCGACTGGCTGCGACGACGCAAGCGGGAAACGGCCGTGCTGGAAGCCGAGACGGTGATCAGACTGCACGACGAGTGGGCAGCCGACGGTCGGCATCAGGAGGATCGGCGAACTCAGGCGCTCGAGGAATGCCTCAGTCACGTTCCGGAACAAGCCCGCATGCTCGTGCGACTGCGATACACCGATGGCCTCGCCTGTGGAGACGTGGCCGAGCAACTGGGAATCAACCTCGATGCGGTCTACAAGCGGCCCCCGACCCCCGCCGCTCCGACTCCACCCCCTG
>JBMTLP010000632.1:0-2105 GCA_049433245.1 Pirellulales bacterium | reverse complement strand
CCAGGGCGTTGCTGGCGGGGAAGTGCAACGGCGACTGGGTGTGGGCGGATGAGAAGAACGACTCGGCGGTGGCGTAATCTCGCTCCACGCGAGCGATTGCCCCCCGCACGATTTTTGCATCGAGCGACTTCTCATCGAGTTTCAGGGCCGCATCAGTCTGTTGCTTGGCTGATTCGAGGTCGTTTTGCCCGAGGTACCACTGTGCCGACGCCAGCAACACGGTGGCGTCACCCGGAGATGCTTGGATCGCAAGTTCGATCAGCCGACGAGCCTTTTCGGAATCCTTCTTCTCGTCGTAGAGCCGAGCCATCGCGAGTTCGGGCTGCATGGCCTTAGGGTCGAGGTTGCGGGCCTCACGAAACTGCGCGAGAGCCTCGCTGGAGTTCCCCAACTGAAACAAGACAACGCCCATTCGCTGGTGGGCGCTGGCGCTGTCGGGGTCGAGGTCCAGCCAGCCTTTGAGATGCTCTTCGGCTTGGGGCCACTGCTTGCGGGCTTCCGCAACGGCCGCGAGCCCAGCGTGGCCTCGGATATCGAAGTCACGCTTCCGCTTGGGATTGCTGTCAAACGTGGAGGTGAGGGAGACGCCGCGGGAGAAGAGTGTTTCGGCATCAGTGACGCGTCGGTCCTGAAAGGCGAGGTCGCCCAGCATCAGATACGGCTCCGGGTCGGCGGGATGGTCGATCACCGTTTGCTCCAACTCACCACGGGCTGCCTGAAGTTGGTTGACGCTGAGCCAGAGCATCGACATCAGTACACCCGGAGGGGGCAGCTTGGGATTGTTTGAGAAGGCACGCTCCAGCATTGCCCGGCAGCCTTCGATATCGCGATCGCGAAAGCGATTGATGCCGCTGGTGATGTCTTGGAACTCCGCATCTCCGGACACAGCTTTGCCCACCAAACTTTGGGCGGTCACCTGGCCATAGGCCGAGCCATGTCCCACAACCGCGATGCATCCGGCAAGGAACGCCGACACCGCAGCCCGCTGCAGCAAACGCAAACAGCGAGACGTTGACCTTGTCGCCGGGTGAGCGACGTGAGTGGCGGTCCACAGGGGAAGGACATTGCGCGCCATACTGAGTTCCGTGCTTTCCGGAGGGAGAAGTTGCGGCCAAAACGTTACTCTACAGAACGGTCCACGGACCATCTAGTATCCTCGCTCAGAGGGGCGGTTCGTATGGAAGAGCCAAACCCATCGAGTGGTGGCTGTAGCGGAGCGTGGTGAGGAAAGCATGAGAGTTGGAGCGGTTCTCGAACGGGAACTCCGGATCGCGCCGCGGTCGCGGGCGATGTACATCGCCCGAGCGGTGTATGCAGGCATGCTCCTGCTGATCGTGGCGACGTGCTGGCTCGTGGTGACAGGCACCCAGTCCATCGAGACCGCCGGCGAGACGGGGCGGTTTGCCGCAACCCTGCTGAGGATCCTCGCTCCCTTGCAACTGGTGCTTGCCTCGCTGGCTGCGGCCGCCGTGTCAGCGGTGAGCGTGACGTCAGAAAAAGATCGGCGCACGTTGGAGCTGCTGCTCGTCAGTAGCCTGACCGATGCGGAGATCGTGCTGGGCAAACTGGCGGCAAGCCTCCTGCAGGTGCTTTTGCTGCTGCTCTCTGCGATTCCGGTCTTCGCCCTCGTTTCGTTGTTTGGTGGCGTCACCAGCATGCAACTTGCCAGGCTGTTTGCGGTCACGGCTGCTGCAGCCATTGCTTCGGCCAGCCTCGCCAACGCGATAGCTTTCTGGAAGGAAACCACCTTTCAGACCGTGGCAGTGACCCTCTTTGGGCTCTCCCTGTGGACTGCGGCTGGCGAGGTCGTTGCGTCGGTGTGGGGCAGCGCAGCCGCTGCCGCCTGCTCACCTGCGCGAGCGGTGTTTGCTGCGATCGAGCCGGCAGGGGCCAACGGGAGCTTGGGGTTTCTCGCGGTCTGCTTCGGTGTCATGGTCGCTGCAGGGCTCGTGGCAACACTTCGCCTGCGTCCCTGGAACCTCGTGGGGGGCTCTCGGTACGAAGCCGTCCGTGCTGAGACGGCGACCATCACCACCACCCGCGCGGTATGGAGTCGCCCGGTGCTCTGGAAGGAAATTTGCACACGGGCGCATGGCCGGGCTGTC
>JBMTLP010000631.1:0-2109 GCA_049433245.1 Pirellulales bacterium | reverse complement strand
CCCTCACGCACGCAACACGCTCGACTTCTGGCAAGCTGAGGGCACAGGCCCGCGGCCACTGGTGATCTTCATCCACGGCGGCGGATTCGTGGGAGGCGATAAGTCGAAGTGGCACGACGACGAGCACCTTCGCCAACTTCTCTCCGCGGGCGTCTCCTGCGCGGCGATCAACTATCGCTTTATTCAGCACGCTCCCATTCAAGACATCCTGCACGATGCCGCCCTCGCGGTGCAGGTCCTCCGCAGTCGGGCTGCAGACTGGCAACTCGACCCGAGCCAGTTTGCAGCCTGGGGTGGATCGGCCGGTGCAGGCACCTCGCTCTGGCTGGCATCACGCGACGACCTCGCGGATCCCTCCCACGAAGATCCAGTGCGTCACCAGTCGTCTCGTGTGCAAGCAGCGGTGCTGAATGCCACGCAGGCGACGTACGATCTCACCCGCTGGGATGCGTTTCTCGGCCCGGCCGACGCGACTTGGCGGCGAGGAGAACAAGAACCGGCCTTTTTCTATCACGTCGCTTCCGCCGAGCAGTTGCAGACACCGGAGGGCAAGGCGGTCTTGCGGGAATGCGACATGCTCGCCTGGATCGACACCGCCGATGCTCCGGTTTTCGTCAGCAACCCTGGCCCCGACACCCCCCCCACAAACCGCAACCAGTACGTGCACCATCCGGCCCACGCCCGCGAAATCCAAAAGGCGTGCGACGCGTGCGGCGTGGCCTGCCACTGGAAGCAGGGTCCCACGCCCTGCGAGTTTCAGGATCCGTTGGCTTTTGTCCTTTCCGTGTTCGAGATCGACGAACTCAACAAATAGCGCTGCCTGTCACAGTCTTGGGCAGCGGTGCGTGTTGCCTCACAGCCTCAGGAGAACACCATGAGACCATCCCTGATCCTTGGAACGCTCTTCGTGCTTGCTGTTCTATGGATCGCTGTCGCGATGGGCCGCGTGCTAACGAACTGTGCTCCTTGGGGACCCCCAATCGGTGGCCGCTTGCCCGATGGCACGGAGGTCTTTTTTCAAGCAAGGCCGGGCGGCTTTGAGACCGACGACCGGCTTACCGTCATCGCCCCCAACATGCCGACCGCACACCACTGGGTGGATCGGGAACATTGCGGCTTTGAACACGTGGTGCTGAAATACAATGAAACCGGCCATCAGGTGTGGGTGGAGTCCGACCGCAAGGTGGGTGCTTCCATCGATCTCGCCACCGATGATTTCCGCAGCGAACATGATCCGCAGCACGAGTGGGCGAAATACGGAACCGGCACGACGCTCGCCTCCGGCAGCACAAGCAGCATCCTCTCGCTCCTCTCCCCGTGGTAACCCGGCCGTGGTCGAGCAAGGAGTGCCAGGCGTCGAGGCCTCTCACCATCGCGGCATTTTTTCCGCGGATCTGCCTACCGCAGTGACCTGAGGTAGGCGATGAGGTCGGCGAGTTGCGCTGGCGTCAGGTTGTTGACGATGCCAATGGGCATCATGCTCACCTCTTGCTTGATCCGCTCATCGATGTCCTCGCGAGCAAACTCCTGAGCCAACCCATCGGCCTGCCGGATCGTCACCGTTTCCGCGCTCTCCAAGGCCACAAAGCCGGTAAACACGCGGCCATCGTCAAGCAAGAAACTCCAGGTATCAAAGCCTTGGGCAATGGTCTTGCCGGGATCGAGAATAGAGAGCAGCAGTTCTTGCTTGGTCGCTCGCTTACCGATGTCGACCAGATGCGGTCCCTTCGGCCGCTGTCCGTTGGCATAGGTGTGGCAGTGGATACAGGCTTGGGCTCGGAACAGGTCTCGCCCCGCCTCGGAATCCCCCTCCAGCGGCTGGACCGCCGCCACTACGTCCTCCAACTGCCTGTTGCCAATCTGCGCGGGGTCTGCGGGATCGAAGGCAGGAATCTGAATCGGATCGGTGAGTTCTTCCATCGCGAGCGTCCCCTGCCCCACGCCATCGATCGACACCACGTGCCGCTGGAGCTCCGCCGTGATGTGCTCGATGAGCGGGGCCTCGGCCTCGGCCAGCGCGGTCATGATCGCCGCATCAATCCGATCCGTCGCCTCCCACGCCTGACGGTCGTAATACGGACCCGTGGTATCCGGGCGTGTGCCCCACCA
>JBMTLP010000630.1:0-2127 GCA_049433245.1 Pirellulales bacterium | reverse complement strand
TCTTCGTGCGGGTCGCTTGGCTCGCGCTCTTCGCTGCGGCCATCTGGGGCATTTTGCAGCAGTCGGGCCAGCAGCGGCCCGACCGTATCGCGCTGGCTGTGGCCGTGCTGCCGATGACACTCGCCAGTTTGGTGTCGGTGACCGCGCTGGCCGTCACAAGCGTGACGACGGAACGTGACCGTGGATCCCTCGACCTACTCCTCGTCAGCGACGTGGAGCCGGCGGAGTTCGTCTGGGGAAAACTCGCGGGAGTGTTTTACACGGCTCGCGAGATGGTGCTGCTGCCGCTCGCCGCCTGCGGGGTGTTGGTCGCTTTTGGGCAGGCATCGCTGGAAAATGGCATTTACCTGGCCATCGGGTTAGCCACGCTCCTGTTCTTCTCGGCGGTCCTCGGGTTGCACGCAGGGCTCACGCACGTGTCGTCTCGTCAAGCGATCGTGGTGGCCTTGGGGACCGTGGTCTTTCTCTTCGTGGGGGTGGCCACCGTGATGCGGATCATGGTCTCGTTTGGAGGCAACTTTGAACTGCAGTTGGCTCCCTTTCTCGCGGTCGTTGTCGGAGGCGCAGTTGGGCTCTACGCGGCCCTCTCGGCTCGCAATCCGTCGCCTGCGATCGGTTGGGCGTCTGCTTTGCTCCCGTCCTTGACCTTCGTGGCGATCACGGGGTTCCTGCAGGGGAGCACCTTGCAGGTCCTGCTCGTGACGGTGTTGGCCTACGGTTTCGCCACAACGGCCATGCTTGTGCCCGCGATTGGGGCCTTCGATCTGCTCACTGGGCGGACTACGGGAACCCTGTAGTCGATGAGGCGTGGCTCCGACGTCTTGCTAACGCAGTACCGGCCTGGTATCGGCAGTGGGAAGTTCGCTGCTGGCGATCCGGGCGGTGGCCTCATCGATGGCTGCTGCGAGCGTGCGGACTTCGCCGCGACCGGTCAGGCGTTTGACTTCGCGACCGGCGGGTGTTTGCAGAATCACGGTTGGGAAGCCGCGAACGCCCAGCCGTCGGCAGGTTTCGGCGTCGCGGTCGGCGTCGAGTGTCACGCAGACACAGCGGCTTGACCGCTGGATCACGTCGGGGTCGGCGAGGATGCCCTGCGAGAGCCCTGCACACCAGCGGCACCAGCTCGCGCGGCAGATGATCACGAGCGGCTTTCCGGAGGCGTTCGCCCGCTCCAGTCCCGCTCGGTATCCCTCCACGTACTCGATCGTGGTGGGCGATTGGTGATTCACAATCTGTCCATCGCTCTTGCTCGACGGGGGCAGCAGACGCCGTGCGTTGACCTGCACGGAGCCCGACTGAACCTGCTCGTCGTGAATCTCACAACCGTTGCTGAGCAGCAGTGCTCCGAGCATGACCGCAGCAAGCCCAATGCGGGCTTGCACCGAACGCGGTGAGCGAACTGGCGGACTCGTCTGCCAGTGGGAGGCAGGGATCGGGCAGCCTTGGGGAAGTGGGGACATCGGGTGGTTTGCGGGGGAGCGGAGCCGCGGCGACGCGACCGGAACGCGGGATTGTTGAGACAAATTGGTAGGGCCGGGGACGAGCCACGGCAAGGCCGGATTACGGGGCCATCAGGCCCCAGCCGATGCGTTGCCTTGGCGACTTCAGATCGGTACCCTTCCCCCCCTGCCCCCTCGGGAGTTGCCTTGATGCCTTGTTCCGGTCGCACACTTCGGTCTGCCGTGGTGATGATCGGGATTGCGTGTTTGGCCGGCTGCCGGCTGATTCCGAGGTCGACGCCGGTCACACAAGAACTTGCTGACGCCAGGCGGCTGTCGCAGGAAGGGCTGGCGGCGGCTGATCGGAACAACCTCGAGCAAGCGGAGAAACTGCTCGCAGAGGCTGTGGAAAGCTGCCCGACTGACATCGATGCCCGCCAGCACTACGCCGAGGTGCTCTGGCAACGCGGGGAGCAACTTGCCGCGATCAGCCAGATCGAGCAGGCATTTCAGGTAACGCGGGAAGATGAAGACCTGTGCGTTGCCGGAGGCCGCATGTATCTAGAACTTGGCTTGCTCGACGATGCCGACCAACTTGCTCAAACGGCTGTCTCGACTTCCCCCAGATCGGCTCGCGCTTGGCATTTGCACGCCCAGACAAACATGGCCCGCGGCCGCCTGGACGACG
>JBMTLP010000629.1:0-2133 GCA_049433245.1 Pirellulales bacterium | reverse complement strand
GGGACAGCTGCTCGTACCGCATCACTCCCAGCAGCGGCCCGAAGAACTCGGTCGTGTGCGCGAGGCTCCCCGGCCGGACGCCGTACTTCACGCCAGGCGACCAGAGCTGTAGATGGTCGCCTTGTTGCTGTGGCCGCACAGCCCAGCGTTCACCTGGCTCAAGTGTCGTCAGGCCGGTTGCGAGATCGCCTGCCGGCGGCCGGATCAGTGGCGTCACTCGCGTGTGCAGGTCAGCGGCGGAGCCCACGTGCAAACTCGTCACCGCATCGCAGAGCATCCGTTCGAATGCCGGGTCATCGTAAACCTCACCCTCGAGCAAGAGCAGCGACGTGGCCGAGCACTTCTGCCCACTGTGGCTGAAGGCGGAGTGCACCACATGCTTGATCGCGAGTTCGCGATCGCTCATGGCGGTCACGATGGACGCGTTTTTTCCGCCGGTCTCTGCCGACAGTCGCAGGTGGGGGGTGTGCTTGAGCATGGTTAGGGCTGTGGCCGTGCCGCCGGTAAGGATCACCGCCGAGACGTGTGGGTGGGCGACGAGCCGTTGACCCGGGCCTGAACCCGAACAGGGCAGAAACTGCAGCGTGCGTCGCGACACACCGGCGTTCCAGAAACACTCACACACTGCATGGGCCGTCAACACGGCGTCGGATGCGGGCTTGAGGATCACGGTGTTGCCTGCCGCGAGCGATGCGGCGATACCGCCACCGGGGATGGCAATCGGGAAGTTCCATGGTGGCACCACCACGACCGTGCCGCACCCGCGGGCCGACACACTCGGAAGTTTGAAGAAGCTCCTCGCAGTCGCCCGGTAGAACTCCACGAAGTCGATCGCTTCGGAGACCTCGGGGTCGGCCTCGGCAAGCAACTTGCCGCCCTCGAGCATCGCCAGCCGTAGCAGGTTGCCGCGCGACTGGCGAAAGTGCTGGGCCACGCGGCCGAGCACGTCGCTGCGCGCGTCGACTGAGAGGTTCCGCCAGCCGTCTGGATCGGCCACAGCGCAGGCGACCGCGTCGTCGACCTCTCGCTCGGTGGCCACGCGGTGCTGGCAGAGCGTGCTGCCCGGCCGCGACGGATCGTGGCAAGGGCGGCTGGCCAGACCTGCTGGGCTCTGGCCGGCGACCACCACGGGCACGGTGCGATCGGCAAACTCTGAGGGATCGCGGCCTGCGATGCTGGCGGCCCAGGAGGCGTTGTCCGCGAGGCTCCAGTCGGTGTCGGGCTCATTTGCCAGCGCATACCACGGCTGTTCGGGCGAGGGGGCGGGGAACTGCTCGGTGGTGCGGTTCTGCGTGCGGTTCGGGGTGTGCGACTCCTCCGTGGCGAGCGACTGACGAAAGCCCTGCTCGAGCAGCTGCCACTCTGCACTGCCAACTTCCAGGCGAAAAGCATGACTGAGAAAGTTCTCAGGCCCGGTGTTCTCGTCGAGTCTGCGGATGAGGTAGCCGATGGCGTTGAGGAAGTCTTCTTTGCGACAGGCGGGGGCGTAGAGCAGCAGCCGGTTCGTGTGGGCGAGCAGGGCCCGTCGCTGGTGGTTGGCCATACCTTCGAGCATCTCAAACTGCACGCGGTCGCCAGCCTGGCGGTGCTCTGCCAGCACAAGGCCGTAGGCGACATCAAACAGGTTGTGTGAGGCGACGCCCACGCGGAGGGTGGTGCGGTGCTCGGGCTCGAGGGCATAGGCCAGCATCTCCTTGTAGCTGGCGTCGGTGGCGAGCTTGGCGTCGTAGGTCGCCAGCGGCCAGCCGTGCAGCGCAGCGTCGATCCGCTCCATCTCCATGTTCGCCCCCTTCACGATGCGGACCGTGACGGCAACTCCTCCATCAGCCACACGTGATTTCGACCACGCAGCAATCTTTTTGAGCCACGTGAGCGAGTCGGGCACATAGGCCTGCAGGGCGATGCCGGCGTGTGTGCCTGCAAGGCCGGGCCGTGAGAGGGTCCGCATGAAGGCCTCGGCCGTCAGCGACAGGTCGCGGTACTCCTCCATGTCGAGGTAGAGCAGTTTGGGAACCTGTCTGCCGTCGGCAGTTGTGAAGGTTGCTGCTCCGGCCGCACGATACAGCCGTTCGAGACGGTCGCAGAGCCGTGTCAGGGTCTGCTCACCGGCGATCGGCATGATCGGTGAGTCGA
>JBMTLP010000628.1:0-2142 GCA_049433245.1 Pirellulales bacterium | reverse complement strand
CGGTGGCGTACAACGGCCTGCCCGGCGGGGCCAGCCTGCTGCCCGTGCGGGCGATGATCCACCACTTCGCAAGCGCCGCTGAAGGAAACAGTATCGAGCGCGGTCAGGCGGCACTCCGTCTAGTCAAACGCATGCGAACGGCAGACGTCCCCCTCTTCCACGATCAGCCACTTGCTGCAGAATTGGTCGACAAACTCTGCTCCACGGATCCTCGCTACATCCCTCATGAATACCTGAACGAACACTGGAGGGCATTTGATGCTGGCGAGGTGATCCAAAGTTTTGAAGACGCCGGCTTCGCCTATGCAGGCCGACTTCCCTTCTCCCGAAACCATTGGCAGTTGATCGCGCCTCCCGCATTTGTCGATCAGTTCGTCAATCAAGACGCTCGGTCCTGCGAACTTCGCAAGGACTTCCATGCCAATACGATGTTTCGCTGGGACATCTACGCGAGGACGGCACCACGCCGAGTCACGCCGGCGCAGCGAGCGGAGCAGACGAGCGACTTGTTCTTCCGCGTTATCTCCGACGCCAAACTCCCCCACGTGGTGTCCATGAGCAACCGAGAGGTCGCACTCGCTGGACCTCCACACGATCTGATGCTTGAAGTGATGGGCGAACGCAGTTGGTCGCTTGGCTCACTCCTGGATCACCCTCGACTGGCAGATATCCCTCCAGAGACCCTGGTGGAGGCGGTGGACTTTGCCGTCGCCCTTTCGCTCTTCCAGGTCGAGGGTGGCGCATTTCGCGATCAGGCCACTCTCCAGGTCTTTCAGCAAACCGACTGCATTCAGCCAGGCGAACTTGCTGTCTCGCTTCCATACAACGCTCGGTCGCTTGCATCGGCAACGCCAACTGGCCGGCAGGTGGCACTTGCCAGTCGCTACAGTCGACAGGGTTTCGTCATCGGTGATCTGCACGCCGTGATGCTCGACGAGTTGATCAAGGGAGGACGCCACGCACTTGAGACGCGGGTTGCGGCCCGGATGGCTCAGTTCGGCGTGCATCTCAAACACCACGCCACTGACCGCGACATCGATCGCGGCGATGCGGAGGAGGATGCGATCTCAACGATCGTGGAGACATTTTTCTCAGAGGTGTTGCCCTCGCTCTATCGACAAGGCATCGTCGAAGCGGCATCACCGGCAGTCAACCACTGACGTTCGCTAAATGACCTGTTTCTTTACCACGAGCATGTGGCTGCGGTAGTGCATGATCGCCCGCTCGTGCATCCGCACGCACCACGGCACCGCCGCTTGCTCTGCGACAATCTGGATTCCTTCGATCGCTGCTGGATGGCGGCCAGCCGTGAGTAGATCGCGAACAAGTTGCTCACTGCTGCCAGCCGTCTCGCCACGTTGAGAATGGCCGCCCAGCCACCCTTCCACAGGCGTTGCAGCGGCAGCCCAGTCGTATGGTGACGCGATCACTCCAAGGCCAGTTGGCAGCAAACTCCTCGCTATTTCCCGTAGGTGCGCCAGCGGCGAAGCCACACAGTCGAGAAGGTTCAAACTCGAAACAAATGAAAAACGCTCCTCTACGAATGGCAAGACGGTGGCATCACAGCACCAATAATCCACCCTCGCCCGGGCGCTCGCCGTGATCTTGCCCGCAACGTCGAACCGACGCCGGTCATAAGCAAGACCGACCCGCCGCCGAGGGTACTCGACAATCCCCGTGTCGCGAACTCGTCTGGCAAATCGCAGCATCGATAGATCGAGATCGATCCCGAGCACTGGCCGCTCAAACACTCGCTCGAGTTCATGCGTGGTTCGACCGACCGCACAGCCGACATCGAGCACAGGCCCGTCGGGCACCATCAGCTGGGGAGCGAACGCGGACAGCCCTGCGTTGAGCAAGCGGACAATGGAACCGGGAGAAACCGAATCGGTCGCGTCTCGATGCTCAGCGGAATCACAGTCGCCCCAGTGATCCCAGGCATACGACGACAACCGCTGCCGCTCATCCTCAAAAGAGGTGCCGGCTCCACAACAATCCCCCAGCAAGCTCTCCACCGGTTCTGTGAAGGAATCACGACTGCGGATTCGCTCACTCCAGCCCCGGAGGTACTCCCGCAACTGGGGAACGATCACCGGGATCCCATCAATGATGGGAAACTCGTGGCGGCAGGCGGCGGTTGGA
>JBMTLP010000627.1:0-2145 GCA_049433245.1 Pirellulales bacterium | reverse complement strand
ATCTCCGCAGATGTGTGCGAGCCTGTTGCACGAAAGGGGGCGTCGCTGAGGCTCTTTCGCCCCTGGAGCAGCTCGTCGCAGATCTGCGGCCGTGGAGCGGCTGGCGGACGGGGCTGGTGGGGGCTGGTGGAGCACTCGCCTGGACCATCGTGCCCACCACGCTCTACGCCGCTGCAAGCAGCGTGCGTGGGCCGGCGGTGCTCGTCACGATGATGGGCGGGATGTTTCTGGCGGTCGTGTTTTCTTGGTTGCCGATTCTCCAGGCCGGCTACGCCCGTGACGGCCAGTGGTGGATGTTTTGCCGCGTGCGGCAGGCCCGCGAACTCTTTGCCAGGTGTCCGATGCTGTGGACGCTCGTGTTGCTGCTTGGGTTCGGCGGTAGCCTCGTGCTCTACCTGTTCAAGATCGCTGTCCCGCCGCGAGATGCAGTCTGGCTGATAACGCCCTTCTTCATTCTCGTGATTTATCCCGTCCGGCTGTGCGCGGGCTGGGTGTATGCCCGAGCAAGTCGGCAGGAACGGCTCCCGTGGAAGGCGTGGCGGTACGGCTGGAGCGGGGCGTGCGTGGCCATCACGCTGTTTTATGTGCTGCTCCTCTTCTTCACCCGCGACATCGGGGCCCAAGGCAAGCTGGTGCTCTACCAGCAGCCGTTTTTCCTGGTGCCGTCGCCGTTTTAACCGTTGAAGCTCGCGTTATGAGGGGAAGCCGCGCCACGTTTCCCGTGCGAGGGTTCCTCTGAATGAGCGGGTTATTCAGGCGAAACAAGGGGTAACTTTATGCCTGCCCAGGGGTTTTCATCTCGCGGATCCGGAAGTTCCTTCGTAGACTTAGCGTTGGGGCAACCTGCCGACCACGTCGGCTAAGAAGGCATACTGGTCAAACGACTGACTGAGGGTGGAGTGCGTATGAAAACGTCACGACGTATCGAGAGACTTTGGGTCTGCCTGTTTCTGGTAGCCCTGGGCTCGGCGACGGTCTCCGCAGCCGATGTGCCAGAGTCACTCCGTCGCCTCGAAGCCGCGGCGGCGGGATGTCAGTCCGCGGCGGCGGCGGCGCGGGTCTACACCGTCGCCCTCACCAGCGGCGGGCTGCAAGGTTCCGATCGGCAAGCCGCTGAAGCCCGGCGGGAGCATTGGCTGAAACTCGCGGACGATGGCCGGCGGCGTATTGGCCGCGAGTGGCTCGATGCGAAGGAGCGCAAGAAGCTCGAAGCCGAAGCAGATCTCTTCATCGAACAGAGTTTCGAGATGATCAGGCTCGGTAATGCGAAGCTCGCCGAAGATCATCTCAAAGAAGCAAGTCGGCGGTTTCCGGAGAGCGGTCGAGCCGACATGATCCTCGGGCTTGTCTATGCGACGGTGGTTGGCGACACCCGTCGCGCTTCGGTGCATTTTGCGGAAGTCATCAAACGCGAGCCACGCAACCCCTATGCATACAACAACCTCGCGCTGATCTCGCTGCGCGAGCGGAAGTACTCGCAAGGTATCCGGCAGTTTCGTCAGGCATTTGAAATGATGCCCGACTCGCAAGAACTCACCGACAACCTCGCGGTCATGTTGAGAATGGTTGGCTCTGGTTTGCTGATCATGCCCGAAGACCAGGTGGTGGCCGTCAGTGAACTCTATCGCCTCGCGATTAACGATCTGGGCATGCAGCCCTATCAGCCTCCGCAAGCCAACCAGCAGGGCGCGGGCAACGCCTCCTTTACTGGAGGGCCGTCGGCTGGTGGTGGATCGAGCATGGCCCCCCGGGCGGGTGGCTACGGGAGCGGCGGGTTGTCGATGGCAGGAGAACTTGGGGGCGGAGAGCCGGGGGCTACTGGAGGCTACGGAGGTGGTGGCGGATACGGAAGTGGTGGTGCCAGCCCAGGTCAGCCAGGTGGCAACGATGGCGCTGCGGGCACGATGGATTTCAACTTCTTTACGCCGTTTGGTCGTCCTGTTCGTGGGCCGCTTGCCCTCAACCCGGCCACCGTCGAGATGCTGCTCGATGATCCCGATGAGATGGTTACGGATGTCTGGAGCGGCACTGGGGTGGCGGTTGCTGACGGATATGTGTTGACCACGCTCGATGTGGTGGGCGATGCCACGAAGGTGCTTGTCCGCAAGCCGGATTCGATTGGGATTTTTCTTGAGGCGGACGTTG
>JBMTLP010000626.1:0-2145 GCA_049433245.1 Pirellulales bacterium | reverse complement strand
TGCCGCCGCGCGGACCGTTGGCTACGGTTGGAGCCGAGCCTGGCTGCCAGTCGCCAAACAGATCTTCCATGCGTTTCACGAAGTCGGGCCAGTCGAGCCTGCCGGCAGCCGCCACGATCATCTCGTCAGGTCGCACGTGACGTGCTGCAAACTCTGCGACGGCGGCCGGGGTGAGCTGCTCCACATCTGGGATGAGCCCTTCGGAAGGCAGCCCCCAGGGGGCGGGAAACACGAGTTTTTTGAGGGCGAGCAACGTGCGGTGGGAGGGGTCGTCATCGGTACCAGCGAGACCTTGGAGCACGACCTGCCGACCGCTCTCAAACTGGTCCTCCGGCCGCATGGGCCGCCGGAGGATGTCGGCGTAGATCGGCAGGGCCTCGGGCAGACGGCGGGCCACCATCGCGCCGAAGTAGGTCGCGTGCGTGGTGGAAACCGCGTTGGACCAGTTGATGCCGGCTAAGGCCAGGTCTTCCACGAGTGTTCGACTGTCGCGGTTGCCCGCCCCGCGGAGCATCATCTCGCTCGTGAGGCTTGCCAGACCACACCGACCCGGGCCGTCGTGGATCCCGCCAGCGGGCACATGAAAGGCAACCGCCACGCTTTCCAGGTCCGGTAGTTCCTCACCAAGGAGGACGATACCGTTCTCAAGCGTTGCGGAATGGAGCGTTTGCTTCACGAATGGCTCAATATCGCGGCGCCGTGCGAGGCCGACTGAGTGGTGTCTGACGTTCCGTTTGCCGTCCCCCGCGAGGCAACTCGGACAGTGTCGTCCACCACTTTGTAAACGGTTCGGGCCGGACGGAAACCCAGGCGCCGATAAAGTTTTACCGCGGAGGCATTTTCGGCCGTCACTTCCAGCGACGCCTTCCGCAAGCCGGCCCTGCTGAATCCGCCGAGCGCCTGCTGCACGAGCAGGGTGCCAAGGCCGAGGCCGCGGTGGCCCGGAACGACACCCACGTTCTGAATCATGCCGGTGCCAAACTTGTCGACCACTCCCTGGATCGTGCCGCACCAGGCGTGCTGACCTGGGGCGATCACGCGGGCAATCAGCCAGGTCGCGTCCGCAAGAAAACCGGGCTTTCGCCGAATTTCCCGCATGAGCCGCCGGCAGCCTTCAAGGTCGCCCAGGCAGGGAAACACGACCGCGTCGATCTCTTCGCAAAAAGCGCGGTACTTGGTGCGGGCGTGCGCATCGATCAGGGCTTCGTTCCACGCGACCAACCGGTAGCCCTCAGGCAACACCGGGGGCCGCCGCGGGATGAGCAGATCAGCCTCCATGCGAAAACGCTTGAAATACGTCGTTGCCACCGTGTTCCTCCCGGGGCGGGACCGCCTTGCAGCCCGCTGCTCCATTGAGGCAGGTCTGCTTCCAGGTGGGAAACACCATGGGGCGGATGATCTGCACCTTAAGAATGCCCTCAATTCCGGTCAACTGACCGGTACCTGCCGAAGTTGACGGCCGTCGGTGTGGGAAGGTGCTGCTCCGCCAACGACGATTGCAGTAACGGCGGCGGCGTGGTACCTTTTTGATGGATCAAAAAATGATTTTTGAGTCTCCTCAAACCCGTGCTTTCCCGCGTTTTCCCCGTTTTTTTGCGGTGGCGATGGTCGCGTTGCTCGCGATCGTCAGTGCCGGGTGCGGCCAGGCAGGCCGCGAGTCGCCGTCGCCAACAGTGGTTGCGACCACCACGATCGTGGCGGATCTTGTGCGGCAAATCGCGGCGGATCAGGTGCAGGTCGTGAGCCTGATGGGAGCGGGCGTCGATCCACACTCCTATCGCCCAACTCCTCGCGACGCCGACCGGCTCGCCCGGGCTGACTTGATCGTGGCGTCGGGATTGCACCTGGAAGGCAAACTCGCCGAACTCCTGGGTCGCATCAGCGAGCGGAAGCAGGTGGTGTTTGTTGCGGAGGCGATTCCAGAAGCGTCGCGGCTGGAGGCTGCGGCCGGGATTCCAGACCCGCACGTGTGGTTCGACCTCTCTCTGTGGGCAGCCTCAATCGATCCCACGCTGGAGGCGCTCTGCAAACTGCGGCCCGACGCGGCCGATGTGTTTCGCCAGGCCGCGGACCGGTATCGAGCTTCGCTGTTGGCCACGCACGCGGACGTCAAGTCAGCGATCGCCGCGATCGATCACCAGAAGA
>JBMTLP010000625.1:0-2145 GCA_049433245.1 Pirellulales bacterium | reverse complement strand
TCGCTTTCGCCCTCCGGGCTTCGCTCGCTTCCATAGCCCCGGCCGTGGGCACCGGGCCGCCCCTCGCTGGAGGATTGAGGATGGCCTGTCCACCGCCTATGGCGTTGGACTGCGGCCGAGGACCTGGAGCGGAAGCCTGGCGGTCGAGAGCGTAGACGCGATCGTTACCCAACGCTGAGGCGTGTGTCTCGACCGAGCCGGGCGATGTCGCAGGGAAGAGCCAGCAGGTCTTTCCTGATTGCTGGAGTTTCACGTGGAACGGTTCCGCCACCCGCTGCCGGTTGCTCGTCGTGGACTTCCCAGGCGTTTTATCTTGCCTGTTTTCTGGGGGGACTCTGCTCGGAAGTCCGGTTCTGTCGCCTGTGTGGGCGCGTCATGACGGAGGTTCCGTGAATGGCCGATATTCCGAGTGCACCGCTTATGCACGGCGAACCAGTCGTGCGGGGTGGGCCTGGATCTGGCGGCCGAGTGTCGGATCCAAGGGGGCGGTCATTGCTTAAGAAGGAAAGCGTTCGAGCGTGGGCCGGATCGTGTGTATTGCCAATCAGAAGGGTGGGGTGGGGAAGACCACCACCGCGTCGAACCTCGCCGCTGGCTTGGCCAAGGGGGGGATGCGGACTCTGCTTGTTGATCTTGATCCGCAGTGCAACGCGACTACGGGCTTCGGTGCGAGTCCTGCTGCTCATCACCCGCTTGTGAGCGAGCAGGCGTTAGTGGAGTCGGTGTTGCCAACGCAGATCGAGCACCTCTCGATCCTTCCTGGGAGCCGGAGCGTGCGCGACGTGGAACGGATCGCCGAGTTGGCTCGGGGTGGATCAGCTGTGCTGGAGCATCACATGGCCCACGGCCTCGGAGCGTGGGACTACTGCCTCATAGATTGTCCACCATCGCTGGGGGACCTGACGCGGACGGCGCTCGCAGGAAGCACCGAGGTCTTAATGCCGATCCAGTGTGAGTACTTCGCGCTTGAGGGGCTCACGCAAATGATCGAGGTGATCCGTGACGTGATGGATGCTCGACCGGGAAGACTTCAGTTTGGAGGCATTGTTCTGACGATGCATGAAGCCTCCCTCGAACTCACCCACGAGGTGGAAGCCGAGGTGCGGGACTTTTTTGGGGAGATCGTGTTCGACACCGTGATCCCTCGGGATGTGGCCGTCTCGGAAGCTCCCAGCCACGCGATGAGCGTTCTCGACTACGCCCCGCGGTCGGCAGGGGCCCGCGCCTACACTGAACTGTGCATGGAGGTACGCGACTGTGAGTAATCAACGAAGGCTGGGGCGCGGGCTCGAAGCGCTCCTTGGGCGGACTGGAACGGGGGGAGAGGCCGATGCGGCGGTGGCGACGGCGACCCCCCTGGCGGGTGGTGTGGGTTCCGCAGCTGCCGCCAAGCTTTTTCTGCACTCTCCGGAGGAGATGGAGCAGGCCGTCGCGAACGTTCCTTCCGACACCGTCGACATCGCCCTCATCGATGCCAATCCCTGGCAGCCGCGGAGCGTGATGGATGACGCCGCGATCGCAGAACTCGCCGACAGTCTGCGGGAGCACGGTCTCGTGCAACCGATCGTTGTCAGGCAGTTCGGCGACCGTTACCAGCTGATCGCAGGCCAGCGGCGTCTGGCCGCTGCCAAACGGGCCGGATGGACGGGGATCCTCGCCCGTGTGTTGGAAGTTGACGATCGGCAGATGGCTGAGATTGCGATCGTCGAAAACCTTCAGCGGCGAGACCTCGACGCCCTCGACAAAGCGTCGAGTTTCAAGCAGTACCTGGCAAATTGGCAGTGTACCCAAGACGAACTTGCTAAGCGGCTGTCTGTTGACCGTTCGACGGTCGCTAACCTCATTCGGCTGCTCGACTTGCCGGCAGCGGTGCAACTCCTGTTGAGAGCGGGTTCGATTTCCATGGGCCACGCTCGCGCTCTGCTGCCAATCGGTGATGAGCCCGAGCAGGTTCGTCTTGCCAAACGCGTCGTCGACGAAGGGCTGAGCGTGCGGGCAGTCGAAGCCGAAGTAAAGGAAATCCTCCGGCGAGATGAGGAGGATGACGAGTTTGGGGAGTCTGGGGCGGCGGCTCGTCGCGGGGGTCGTCCTGCCTCGAAGCGACCGGCCCAAATCACGGCGATGGAGAACGACCTCCGCCGTGCC
>JBMTLP010000624.1:0-2155 GCA_049433245.1 Pirellulales bacterium | reverse complement strand
TTCCCCCCTGCGCCGCCCCATCCTAAGGGGTGAACGATTCCCATGGACCTGTCCAAGCTTCGAAATATCGGAATTTCCGCCCACATTGACTCTGGCAAGACCACGCTTTCTGAGCGAATCCTGTTCTACGCCGGCCGAATTCACCGCATTCAAGAGGTGAAGGGCGGTGGCGACGGCGCCACGATGGACTACATGGATCTGGAACGCGAACGCGGGATCACGATCACCTCGGCGGCCACGAGCGTGAAGTGGCACGACACGGCGATCAACCTGATCGACACCCCTGGCCACGTCGACTTCACGGTGGAAGTGGAACGCAGTCTCCGCGTGCTCGACGGGGCGATCCTCGTCCTCTGCAGCGTCGGTGGCGTGCAGAGCCAGTCGATGACTGTCGACCGTCAGATGAAGCGATACAAGGTGCCGCGGCTCGCGTTCGTCAACAAGATGGACCGCACCGGTGCCAACTTCCCCCGCGTGGTGCAGCAGCTCCGCGACAAGCTCGGCGCCGATGCTGTGCCGATGCAGTTGCCGATCGGCAAGGAAGACAAACTCGAGGGCGTGATCGACCTCGTGGCGATGAAGGCCCTCTATTTCGACGGCGATAACGGCGAAAACGTGCGGATCGAGGAGATTCCGGAAGGGCTCAAGGCAGCCGCTGGCGAAGCCCGCCACAACCTGCTCGAAGCTCTCTCGATGTATTCCGACACGCTGATGGAGAAGATCCTCTCCGAAGAGGCTGTCAGCGACGATGAGATCCACGCCGTGGTGAAAGACGCCGTCCAAAATCAGGCCTTTACGCCTGTTTTCTGCGGCAGTGCCTATAAGAACAAGGGTGTGCAGCCACTGCTCGACGCGGTGCTGCGGTACCTGCCAAGCCCGCTGGAGCGGCAGGTGGTTGCCAAGCAGTACGACAACCCCGACGAGTCGTTTGACATTGTTCCGGATGAAACCAAGCCGACGGTGGTCATGGCGTTCAAGATCGTCGACGACCCCTACGGTCAGCTGACGTTCATGCGGCTCTACCAGGGCACGATTCGCAAGGGCGAAGGCTATATCAACCAGCGAACCGGCCAAAAGCAGCGATTTAGCCGCATCGTGCGGATGCACGCCGACAAGCGTGAAGAAATCGATTTCGCCGAGGCTGGCGACATTGTGGCTGTGATGGGGGTGGACTGCGCCAGCGGTGACACCTTTTGCGATTCGCCGAAGTACTGCACGCTCGAGAGCATGTTCGTCGCGGAGCCGGTGATCAAAATGGCGATCACCCCCACGAATCGCGACGGTCTCGACCGGCTCAGCAAGGCCCTGCAGAGGTTCGTGCGTGAAGATCCCACGTTCCGCGTGTCCACCGACGATGAGACGGGGGAGACGGTGATCGCGGGCATGGGTGAGTTGCACCTCGATATCTATGTCGAGCGTATTCGCCGTGAATTCAAGGTTGATGTGACGGTCGGTGCTCCGAAGGTGAGCTACCGCGAAGCCCCCACCCGCTTGGCGAAGTACGACTACAAGCACAAGAAGCAGACGGGTGGTTCTGGTCAGTATGCCCATATCGTGGGCAGCCTCGAGCCGATGCCCGAGGGCGTTGACGAGAACTTCATCTTCGAAGACAAGGTGGTCGGTGGCCGCGTGCCACGCGAATACATCCCCTCCGTTGAGAAAGGCTTCCGCTTCGCTCTCGATAAGGGGCCCATCGCGGGTTTCCCGATCGTGGGGGTGAAGTCTGTCCTGTCAGATGGCTCGTACCACGACGTCGACTCGTCCGACATGGCGTTCCAGATCTGTGCGAGGACGTGCTTCCGTGAGGCCTTCATGGAAACCAAGCCCGTGTTGCTGGAGCCGATCATGAAGGTCGAAGTGGAAGTGCCCGCCGACTTCCAGGGGCCTGTCACCGGCGAACTCAACAAGCGCCGCGGCCTGATCGTCTCCACGGAAACCGAAGGGGAAACGACGACGATCATCGCTGAGGTGCCGCTGGCTGAGACGTTCGGCTACTCGACCGACCTGCGAAGTGCCACGCAGGGCCAGGGCGTGTTCACGATGGAGTTCTCGAAGTACCGTCCTGTTCCCGGCAATATCCAGAAGGAGATTGTCGAAGAGCGGAAGGCAGCCGACGCGGCAGCGGCCAAGTAAGGCCGCCAGCCCACGAAGCTGT
>JBMTLP010000623.1:0-2158 GCA_049433245.1 Pirellulales bacterium | reverse complement strand
GAGAATGCAGGAGTGAGCGCAGCAGGATGCGAAGCGAACGCCCGGCTCAGCGGCTTGGGGTCACCCCGAGCGCACCCGAACGCCCGGCTCATTAGATTGGGCTCTCCCCGAGCGACCGCCTTACGACTTGTAGCGGTCGCTACCAGTGTCGGGAGCAATCCCCTCAGGGGTCTCGTCACTGTCGATGTCGAACCAGGATTCCTGGAACTCGATCCGCGGCGTGGTCGTGGGGTTGCCGATCGCCTGATTACTCACCAAGGCGATCACCGCATCTGCCAGAGCCACCGACGGCTTGCAGCGAGGCTGGTTCTCGGGAGCCGGGTTGCGGATGCACCAGGCCCAGTGCTCCATTTCTTCGGTGTAGCCACGGGAGGGCGGAGCGCCTCCCCCGTCGCCGGAAGCTGCCACCGCGCCAGGACCACCACCACTCTCCGTGGTATCCAAGGTGGGCGATCCATCCTTCGCCTTGCCCACAGTGACCCGCGTGTCACGAGCGGAGTCTTTGTAGAGCATCACGTCCTGCTCTTGCTCAAGGATCAGTGTGCCGCCTGTGCCCATGACGACCTCGCCATATCCACCGAACCCGTTGCCGTTGATCGAGGAGTAGGTGACCACGATCTTCTTGTTGGGATCGGCGACCTGTCCGGCCTCATCGAAGTAACCGGGAGCGGGGTACTCGTACATGCAGTAGACGTGGTCGTCGACTTCGCGATCGGCAGGGAAGAGGCTGCGGTTGCCCATCGCCATCACGGTCAACGGCTTGACCTTCTTGCCACCTTCGTGCATCGCTGAAACGAAGATGCCCGACGCGTCGAGTTGGTGGCTGCCAAGCTCGGCCATCAAGCCACCGCCGGTCCGATTCCAAAGACGCCAGCGGATCAACTCCTCAAGCGGCGTACGGACGGTGCCGTCGGCGAGCATCTTCTCCTCGTAGCCGAAGGTGGCAGCTTCGACCTGTGAGTCGAGCAACTGGGCCTCGAGTTGGGCAACCTTCTTTTGCCACGACTCGATTTCAGCAGGCTTGGCCGTGTCGCGTGCCTTCCTCCAACTCTCGAGTTTCTTCACGAGCGATTCATCGCCCGGGAGCGGCGGCTGCCAGCTGTCTTTGCCCGGCAGATTGCCACGGTGCCACTGCGCTCGGATCGAGTGCACCTCGCCAATCAGCCTCGCTTTGCCGAGCGTGTAAACGGCATCGTCATAGAGCACGCTGTAGTGCCGCTGATGCCCGGTCGCCAAG
Source organism: Pirellulales bacterium (assembly GCA_049433245.1). Taxonomy (GTDB): domain Bacteria; phylum Planctomycetota; class Planctomycetia; order Pirellulales; family UBA1268; genus M30B53. The sequence continues at coordinate 921 of JBMTLP010000623.1, read as the reverse complement.
AGGCGGTCCGTCTCGGCGGCCACCCGGCCCATCTCCTTGCACTCATGGATGCTGTGCCCCATGAGCTTTTCGGTGAGCACATGCTTGCCCGCCCGCATCGCCTTGACGGCGGCAACCGAATGCAGATGCAAAGGCAGGGCGATCACCACCGCCTCGATCTCGTCATCGGCGAGGAGTTCTTCGTAGGCCCCGTAAACCTTGACATTCTTGCGGGCCTCATCTTCGGTGGCCCAGCCATACTTTTGCATCAGCCCAGGACGAACCTGATACGCGCTGGGGCTCGACATATCGCCATGAAACGCACGAAACACGTTGTAAGGCCGAATGTCGGCGATGGCTTTGACCTGCATGTACTCAGGGTTGTGGGCGCCCAAGAGCACGCTGCCCTCGTCTCCTGTGCCGATCACACCCACCCGCACCGGATCTCCGACTTTGGCTCCGTAGCCGAAGTAAAGCGAACCGAGGCCAACACCACTGGCGATTCCTGCAGCCACTGTCCCCGTGAGGAAATCACGCCGCGTCACCGAAACCGCGTCGGCGAAGTTGGCTCTTCCGATTGCCTTCTGCTCTTCCGTCAGGTTCATCGTGAATCCTTGCTCAGGGGACAGCACCGCCGCTTGAGCGGCGAAAGAAAATAGTCGAAGCCCATCCAGCCACCACAAGGCATCGAGGCAAGCACGAGAAGGCCCGCCATCTCCACCCATTGTTCGTAGGTCGTTTGTGCACCGGGCACCCAGAAAGGCTGCGTGGCCACGACCGAGGCGAGGAAGATCACTCCGCCCATCGCGTTGAACTTCGTCAGGAAGCCGATCACCAGGCAACCACCGATCGTGACCAGCGACCAGCTGACAAACTGATCCGCTTTCCACAGATCGGTCCTGTCAACCACCGCAGCGCCAGCCGTCCGCGACGCAGGCGAAA
>JBMTLP010000622.1:0-2167 GCA_049433245.1 Pirellulales bacterium | reverse complement strand
GTCGCCCGGTAGCGGGAGATCGCCTGGAGCCAGCGAAGCGGCTTCTGGAGAAACGCCACCGGCGACATCAGCACGTTGAACTTCCCGCCATAGAGCGGCACGAGAATCCCGCCAATCAGCCCCATGTCGTGGAAGCTCGGCAGCCAGAACACCCCCGACTGGCTGCGGGTGATTTCAAAGGCCTGCATGATCCGCAGCGAGTTGTGCAGCAGGTTGCCATGCGAGAGCATCACGCCCTTTGGCGTCCCGGTCGACCCGCTGGTGTACTGCAGGAAGGCGAGGGTGTCGCCATCAATGTCCGGACGTTCCCACTGATCCGCCCAGTGGTCTTCGAGTTCGCTATCGACCTTCCACACCAGCGATTCCAGGCTTGGTGCCGTGGCCCGCAGGCTGTCGAAGCGATCGAGTACGTCGCGGGTGGTGAGGGCCACCGAAGCGCGGGCATCTGCAGCGATCGTCTCGATTCGTTCCACGGACCGGTTCTTCCGCGGAGGGTACGCGGGCACCGCGATCGCGCCTCCGTACAGACAACCCATGAAAGCCGCAATGAAGTCGAGCCCTGATGGGTAGAGCAGAAGCACCCGCTTCCCACGCATCCCGGAAGCGGCCAGCCACGCCCCGACGCCTCGAGCCTTCCGGTCGAGTTCCGCGTAGGTGATGTTGATTTCTTCCTGCTCGCCATCGACCAGAAAAGTGAAAGCGCGATCATGGGGCCGGTATCCAGCCCGTTGCCGAAGCAGATCGACAATGGTCGGTGCGAACGAGTTTTCGCCAGTTGCGGTAGGATTCACGTCGTCTGCGGGCTCCGAGGCTGCCGACGGGGAAGGACAGGCCACTGCGGCTCATAGGGTGTCGGCAACTTCGGTCCGTGCGAAAGACATGGTAGGCGGCTCGGCAGAGCAACCCGCAGTTCCGGCGCAAAGCGCCATGCCGCAGCCTTCCTCAGGAGAGAGGTCTCCCCAGCCGGCAAGGTCACGCAAAGCCGCACATCTCCTCAACCGCCTCGCCGTTCGTCCGCCGCACGAATCCTCAGCGATCGCCTGGCAGCCTGGGGCGGTTTACCACCCACGACCTTTCGGACACTTTTGCCGCCCGCCGCGAACGAGCGAGGCTGTGAACTAGGCCCAGGTGCGGCCGCTGGCGTGTTCACATCGCGGCGCAAAGTTACCCAAGAGACCGCCGATCACATCCCAGCGGTCGGGGCGACGAACCTCGATATCTCCCTGCTGGTTGATTCGCACGAGGCAGGTGTCGGTCAAACCGGCTCGCTGCAGTTCGTCGGGACTCACCTCATCGGGCTCAAGCATCCGCATGAGCATCCGGCCATTCATCTCGATGAACTTCATGGTGATCTTCCTCTCTTTCATCGCCGCGGCTGCCTTGCCTTACCCAGCCGCCACACAGTCTAGCCCAACTCCTCGCGGGTGCGTGCATAGCAGGCCTCGAGACGCACAAAGTCATCCGGCGAAATCTCTTCCGCTCGCGCCTGCGGCCCGAGCCCCATCTCCGCGAAGACACGATCCACGATGGCTCGCCCCTTCGCCTGATCACGACCGCCCGCCATCCGCACGAGGACGCCCCGCAGCAGTTTTCGCCGGTGGCAAAAGACGTCTCGCACAAAGCTGTGGAAACGTTCGAGATCCTCGATCGCCGCCCGTCGGGCCGGCTCAAAATCAATCCGCAAAATGGCAGAGTCCACCTTGGGGCGGGGCCAGAACGCAGACGGCGGGAGCACGCGGACAATCTCACTGCGGCACTGACTGCCTATCCACACCGAAAGCGCGCTGTAGTCGGAGGTGCTGGGCGAAGCGCAAATCCGCTCAGCGAGTTCGCGTTGAATCGTCACGCAGGCAGCATCAAACGGGCGGGGGAGGGCGAGCAGGTTGCTGATCACCGGCGTCGCCACGCAGTAGGGCAAGTTGGCCACGAGAAGGAACCTGCCCTGCGGCACCTGCGCTCGCGCCTTCGCGATCGCCTCGGTCACGTCTGCGGAAAAGACGTGCTTGGTCCGCAGCGCATCCCCCTCCACCAGGTCGACCTTGTCGCCCGTGGAACCCATCATCAAGAGCTGTTCGCGGGTGAGCTGTGCGAGCCGCGGGTCGAGCTCCACCGCCACGACTCGACTTGCAAGCAAGGCCAGACGCGTGGTCAGCGTGCCGCTGCCCGC
>JBMTLP010000621.1:0-2168 GCA_049433245.1 Pirellulales bacterium | reverse complement strand
TGTTGAGGGAAGGTTTCCGGGAGCTGTCGGTGCTCAGGCCACCTGGAGAGATCTCCTCGAGCGGCCTCCCGCGGACGATGGCAGAGCCGATGGAGGGCCGGAGACGCCGCAGGAGGCGGAGGTTGATGTGCAACTCATGGCCCGCGGTGTGGAGGTTTCGCTGGTGCGGCTGACGCCGCGGACGGGGCGTCGGCATCAGCTGCGAGTGCAGCTGGGCTCGCGAAAATGCCCGATTGTTGGCGACCGGCTCTACGGAAGTCGGCTGCCATTTCCCACAGGGATCGGCTTGCACTCCACTGCCCTGCGAATCGAGCATCCTGCGACTGGTCAGCCACTCACCTTCCGCGCGGCGTGGCCTGCGGTCTGGCAGCAGGCGGCGCGTGGCCTGGTCCTTCCCAAGGTTGACGAGCCTTCGTGATTGCCGGTGGTCTCGCTTCAGGGGGTAAGATAGAAGTTGAGTACTTGCTGAGCCGCCCTGTGCAGGAAGTGGCCCCAATCTGATGTCTCAGCCTCCCATTCCTCCCCCGCCACCGTCGCGACGTCGGCCACCGCGCTCCTTCGCGAGCAACGCCGTTGCCAGTGAACTCGTCACAGCTGCGGATTTGACGTCGGCGGCGGTCGAGGTGCGAAAACGGTTGAATCACGCCCAGGCGACGGAGACGGAAGACGACATCCTGGCCACGGTTCTGGTCGAGCAAGGTGTGCTCACACGTTTCCAAGCAGACCAGCTGCTCGCGGGCAAGCGGAAGCTGACGCTTGGTCACTACCGGATTCTCGATGCGGTTGGCCAGGGGGGCATGGGGCAGGTCTTTCAGGCCAAGCACCTCCTCATGGGGCGGATCGTGGCGGTCAAAGTGCTCCCCCGTGCCCGCTCGAATCCGCAAACGGAAGCCGCGTTTCGTCGAGAGATCCAGCACATCGCTAGCCTTGATCACCGCAACCTCGTCTATGCGCTCGATGCAGGTCATGACGGCAAGGTCTACTACCTCGTGACGGAGTTGGTCGACGGCATCGACCTGCGGCGGCAGGTGCTGCGGTACGGCCCGCTGAATGAAGTCGCGGCGGCCTCCGTCGTCGCCCAGGCCGCGCGGGGCCTGGCTCATGCTCATGCACGTGGATTCATCCACCGGGACGTGAAGCCGGGGAATCTGCTGGTCCGCGAGGATGGGCTGTGCAAGGTTTCCGATCTTGGGCTGGCAGGCTCGGTCCTCGACCCTGAGAGCATGAAGCCCGGACGCATCGTCGGGACCATGGACTACATGGCCCCCGAACAGATTCTGCGGCCTGATCTCGTGACCCCAGCCGCCGACATGTATGGCCTTGGCTGCACGCTGTTCTTTGCCCTCTGCGGTCGCGTGCCCTTTCCGGGCGGATCCCGCGATGAGAAGCGGCGACGCCAGCTTGAAGAAACTCCAGAGCGGATTCACGCCCTGGCCCCGACGGTGAGCAAGGAGTTTGCGGTCGTGGTGGAGAAGATGATGGCCAAAGATGTGGCTCATCGGTATCAGACCGCCGAGGAGGTGCTGGAGGCGGTGCACCCATGGCTCACGGGCTCGCTCGTGCCAATGTCACGAGTCAAGCGGAGTCGGCATCGCGATGCGACCGTCCCCATAACCGCCGCCTCTCAGCGGGCGACCCGCGGTCATTGGAACATGTCTGAAGAGACGCATCACTCGACAAGCATCGCGCGGGTCAGCATCGTGGATGACGATTCCACGTACGGCATCGGGGTGACTCGGTTTCTCAAGGAGAGCTTTGCGGGGCTTCGGCAACGGCTCTCGGCGGCTGCCCCGGCTGTGGTGTCGAGCGGTCTGGTGGGACTGTTTGTGGCCGTTGCGTGGAACATTTTCCAGGTCGTTGGCGGCTCCTTTTTTGAGCGAGCACGGGCTGGGCTACAACTGCAGACGGCGACCGCGAGTGGCCTCGGCTTTGCCGTGTTTCTGGCCCTGCTGCTGGTTCAGGTGCTGGGAGCGATGAAAATTCGGGGCCGCAGCAGGTGGGAGCATCTGTGACTCAACGGGGCCTGTTGCTCGTGCAGGAGCCGCGGACGTTGACAACGGCCCGTTTTCGACCTACCAATGGTGACTTCCGTTTCGGGACAGATAGCTCAGTTGGTAGAGCAACGGACTGAAAATCCGTGTGTCGCCGGTTCGATCCCGGCTTGGGCC
>JBMTLP010000620.1:0-2175 GCA_049433245.1 Pirellulales bacterium | reverse complement strand
ATCCCAAAGCGAGTGGATCTCCATCGCCACGCAGCCAGCGGTCGCCCGTGATCGGGGTGCTTGTGCCCCGTCCACCAGCAAACGTGTAGCGGTGCAACAGCACAGGGTTTTCCGGAGCGCTCACATCAAACAGCGACATTTGCAGGCCGAGAAACATGCCGGTTCGCTCGTCGGCGTCTCGACCGATTGCCAACAGGAGTCCATCGTCGAGCGGCTGAAGATGGTCGGCATAGCCTGGAACATGCAGTTCGCCGAGGAGTCGCGGTGCGGTCGGTACCGCGAGATCGACCACAAACAAGGGATCGGTGAAACGGAAGGTCACAAAGTAGGCACGGTTGTCGGCGATGCGTGCGGCATAGAGTTGCTCATCCGCAGCGATCCCGCCAAGGCTGCCCACCACCGCAAGCGACTCGCCCTGAGTTTCGAGCACCACCACGCCGTGGCCATCTGCTCGTTGCTCAACGATCGCGTGCAAGAAACCATCCTGTTCAGCGACCGCGAAACGGTTCAGCAGCGTTCCCTCAAAGGTGCCAAGGGCGGCCAGGCCCACCGACGTCACCTCGCCATCACCCGCCCGCACATCCACCCGCGCTACGTCGGTTGCGGGCGGCTCCCAGACCGCGATTCCCGACCAATCGGCGATCACCGGCACGCCGGGCGGCATGATCGTGCCCGTATGCCCATCAAAAACGTACACGCTGCTCGCGGTGGCGTAGACCTCTGTCTGGCCCACCGTCAACAGCCCAACCGACGTAAGCTCAGGAATCTCACCTCCGGCGACGTCCACCGCCGTTACCGTGGTCAACTGCTGAAAGCGTGCTTGCGGTGGGATGTCGATCGAGGTGGCCGCAACGAGATCTTCAATCATCGTCACGACACCGCTCGCGTCGAGTTGGTACGCCTTGGGCTGCATCGCAGCCACCACTTCTTGCCGAACCCGTGCGACATACGCCGCCTCGGTCTCATACACCCCCTCCGGGATCCACCGCCACGGCGGGGCCTTCAGCGGCGAAGGGGCGTGCCGCGACGAGGCAAGAACGTCGCCCTCCGAGACGGTTGGCTGCACGGGATCAGCGTCGATCGAAACCACCAATGGCTCGGGAGCCGCGAGGCGGTGGTTCATCACCAGCCGCAGCTGCCCGTCGACCATTCGCGAAGCGACGAGCTCCCCATCCAAGCGGGTGCGGCTGATGACGGCGATCGCTGTGGGATCGGCGACGTCGAGCACGGTGATCGTGGTGTGAGACGACTGCCGGAATCTCTGCCAGAACGCCGACTGCAGTTCCGCCCAAGCCGCCGGCACATCGGCACCATGGGCCGAAGCAAGGATGGTGAGCCGCGTACCTGCCAGAAACATGCCAGTGGCCCGTTCGGCGTTCGGGAGGTCGAACTGCCCAACAAGGTGCGGGGTGTTCGTCAGCCCGGCCACGATCGACAAGCGTCCGCCACTGAGTGTGAGCAGGCGATCGCCGTCGGTCTCCACGAGGTCCGCCTCATCCACGCCCACAACCTGCGTGTTCGTTTCGGAAGCGTCGACCGACACCGCAGGGCCCGCGGAAGACTCGACCCCGCTCACGGCAGCCCCCTCGCGAGCCATCGTGTCAAAGAAAAAGACGCCTTCAGGCATCCCCTCTGGGACGAAGCCGTAGGCCGGTTGACCAAACAGCCCCTGCCACTGCAAAGCGGCCGCAGCCACCACGGCATCGGCGTACGCGTCGTCGCTGGGGAAGTATCCAACGCCAAGACCGGCGTGAGCGCCTCCTGTATCTCCCGAGGTGGCCGAGAGCAGGCGACGATGCTCGAGAACCTCAGCAGCCAAACGCTGCGCGGTAGACAAACGACGGCGTGCCATACCGACCTTCCTCGCTGCGGTTCACAGCCACGAAACGACAGCCTCGCGACGGCGGGTGCAGTCTTCGCGGCGATTGAGACGGTAGAGCAGCCAAGCAACGTACTGCAACGGCAGTTCGCTCACCGTGGCGAGCTCAACTGCTCGAACGCGAGCCGGCGGAAGAGTGCCGATGGAGGGGATGGCCGTGGCATCCAAATCGCGAGCCACCGTGCGTGCACAAGATCAGCCTGGCTGAGCCCGGACTCGACCCTAGAGAAGCGTCACCGCCCCGCTCGCCGCTGTCCCTCGCTGCGTGCGCTCGCCCCTCTGGGGCTGAGTGATAG
>JBMTLP010000619.1:0-2189 GCA_049433245.1 Pirellulales bacterium | reverse complement strand
TGGGCTGACGCGGCCATGGGACTACCGCTCCGGCCAACGCAAACCCAGCTCAAGCCCGAGCGCACCGGCAGGCCGCCGCTACACCTGTAAGCAGATCGGCTCCTATGCCCAGGCGCAGGTGTTGCTGCGGCAGGGGCACCGTTATCTCGATGGGGATGGTGACGGGGAGGCCTGTGAGGGGTTGAGGGGATAACTCAAGTGAGTTCCTTGTTGGCCACCTTGGTGCGGATGGCCCGCAGCAGATCACGCACCGCAGGCTCCACATCGGACATGCCGCCACTGTGGCGGTCACGGCGGGCCTCAAAGAACAAGGCGCAGCGGAGTTCCGTGAGGGTGCGGGCGGTCTGGTTGTTGGCCAGGTCGGCACATGACTCAAAGCTGCCGGCCTCGGCATAACCATCGATGCTGTGGGCGAAGGTATGCCAACGGCTCAGATCCCCGTCTGGATCTGGAATTCGAGCAACGACAAGCCGGTGGTTGGGGATCAAGCGCATAAGACCTCCGTCTAGACCAACGATGACGCCTGAGTACAGTTTTGGGCTCCCCTCTTTGGGGGAAGACACTGCCGAGCCAACTGGCCAGGATGGGTCTACAACAGCGGAAGAGGCCACAGCTCAATGGTGAAGCAGCGCGTTTCCAAGGGGTTCGCGATAGCCCTGATTAGTGCACTCGCCTGTGTTAGCAGCCCCACCCGTGGTCTATCGGCTGACGCGTGCAACAACCCGGCACGCCTAGACCCGCAGGAGCGCACACGCTGCTCTCTTGAGAACGGAGATGGGGGAGGAAAAACGGCCCTAGACACAGGCACAGGCCTGCAGGTTGTCGAGCTCACCACCGATCTGGACTGGAAAAACGCGAACAAAGCCACGATTCCCTGGTCGAAGGTGGTGAAGATCCGCTCAGCCCTCGATGGCACCTATGAATTAGCCGTTTTTGATCGCGACTACACGTCCGATTTCAATACCGGAGCGAAAGAAGGTGTTGCCACCAAGTGGACTGTCGACAGTCTCAAGGGCGTGGTCTTTACCGCCGGAGGGTGTGGGTTCTGGACCTGCACCCGTGAACGAAGTTCTGTGGCCGATCTGCCGGATGTCGTGGAGCTGCATACGAGCGGCAAGAGTTATCGCCTCTATGGATCGAATGGCGAATTCCCGATCCCACAAGCCTTCATCGACGACCTATTGGCTGCAGGCTCCGGCGCATCCCTGAACCTCAAACTGGTGAAGGGATCGACGGGAGGCTCTGTCGTACCCATCGGCAAAGGCACAATTGCGGCGCTGCAACAGCTCTACGGCAAGGCCATCCAGACATGGGAGAAGCCTGCTGTGCCCCTAGCTGCACAAAGTGTGGCCAGTCAGCCACTCAGTGTTGAGGTGTTGGCAACGAACTCCTTGCCATCAGTGGTGATGCTCAAAAACGACAGAAGCATCGGTAGTGGCTTTGTCATTGCTCCTCAGGGTCTGATCCTGACCAATCGGCATGTCACAGCAGGCGGTAGCCGGCGCTTCCAGATCAGTGCTGAGGGGGGCATCAAAACAGAAGGTGAGGTGATCTATGTGGATCGCAAACTCGACTTTGCACTGGTTCGTGCCGAGGGGTTGAATCGCCTCAAGCCGCTACCGCTTTGCTACGCCAGCTATCCCAAACCCGGGCAGGGTGTTGTGGCTTTGGGCTCTCCTCTGGGTTTAGCCGGAACAGTGACGCAAGGCATTGTCAGCGCCGTGCGAGCGCCCAGTGGCGATCTCAAGGACACCGCACCGAACTACGTGACCTTGATCCAAACGGATGCGTCGATTAGTCCTGGCAACAGCGGAGGCCCACTACTCAACAGCAGCGGCGAAGTGGTGGGTGTTAACACCTGGGCGCTTCGCGGTGACGACGGACGAGCGCAGAACGTGAACTTCGCGATTTCAATTGTGGATGTTCTGAAGTCACTTGAGGCACGTAGCCCCGGCTTGATCAAAGGTGCAAACGCCTGCGGCAATCAGATCGCCACAAAATAAGCAAGATCCCCAATACGGGTGATGCAGCCCCAAGACAGCTCAATCATCCTGCACCTATGAACTGAAGAGTCATGACCCACAACTCTGCAACACGCTTTCCTATTCATCCAACAGATGAACAACTGCGTGATAACTACGACGCCATGCGCTCGGCCCTGATCAGCGTGAACATCTCGCGCGGCATCT
>JBMTLP010000618.1:0-2195 GCA_049433245.1 Pirellulales bacterium | reverse complement strand
GCGGCGGTGGCGGTGGTGGCGGCGGAGGAGGCGATGGCGGTGGCGGACGTCGTCGCGGCCGGTACCGTCGTCGGGGTGGCGGTGGCGGTGGTGATCGCCCGGTGCCCGATGATCCAGCGATGCAGGCCCCAGATGAAGAACCAGCCAGCGAAAATGGCGAGCCGATTCCGCTGGAGGCGGGCGAGGGTGTGCTGGAAATGCACCCCAATGGCTACGGATTCCTGAGGAGTCTGTCCCACAACTTGCAGCGTGAGCGAATCGATCCCTTTGTGCCTGGCACGATGGTCGAGAAATACGCTCTGCGAGAAGGGGTGTTTGTGAAGGCCATGGTGCAGCCTGGACGGCGGCAACAGGGGCCGCGCGTGCGAGAGATCCTCGAAGTCGAGGGGCTGCCGCCCGACGAATATGTGAACGTCAAAAACTTTGACACGCTCACACCGATCAATCCCGAGAGCTGGCTCCGATTGGAGACGGGTCAACAGCCTGTCACCACCCGCGTGATGGACATCCTCACGCCGCTGGGGAAGGGGCAGCGGGCCTTGATCGTGGCTCCGCCTCGGTCGGGCAAGACGGTGATGCTGCAGCAAATCTCACAGGCGGTTGCGGAGAATCATCCGGAAGTCGCCCTCGTGGTGCTGCTCATCGACGAGCGGCCAGAAGAAGTCACCGACATGCGGCGAAGCGTGCAGGGCGAGGTGCTGGCGAGCAGTCTCGACTGCGATGTCGAGAGTCATGTGCGGCTTTCGCAGCTCGTGATTGAGCGGTGCAAACGGATGGCTGAGTGCGGCAAGGACGTGTTCTTGCTGATGGACTCGATCACCCGTATGGCGCGTGCTTTCAACAAGTGGGTTGGCAACACGGGTCGCACGATGAGTGGTGGTGTCGACATCAAGGCGCTCGATATTCCCAAGAAGCTCTTTGCGACGGCTCGTGTGTTCGAAGAAGGCGGGTCGCTGACGATCGTAGCGACCGCGTTGATCGACACCGGTAGCCGGATGGATGAGTTGATTTTTCAGGAGTTTAAGGGCACCGGCAACATGGAGCTGGTACTCGATCGCAAACTGGCAGACCGGCGAGTCTGGCCCGCGATCGATATCTCCCAGTCGGGTACGAGGCGCGAGGAGAAACTGCTCGACCCCAACACGCTGCACGCGGTGAACATCTTGCGGCGGACGCTCTCCACGATGCACCACGTCGATGCGATGGAGCAGCTCACCAAGCAGCTCGCTAAGTTCAAGAGCAACCGTGAGTTCATCACGTTGATTTCGAACTCCCGCGAGGATTAGCGGTCGTTGAGCCGCCGTGCGTGCCTGTCTTCGCGGACGGGGCATGCACGGCGGTTCCCGTCCGCCTCGCGCAGTCAGGGGCGATCGCGTGTTGTGAGGCGTTCAGTTGGGAAGGTCGGTCTTCGGGCGATTGGCCGTTTGGCGGCCAAGACGCTGCAGCCAGTACGCGTACTGTGGGTCACCGCAGCGAAACGCAAAAATCGCGTCGGGGAGTCTCTCGGCACCCTTGCCGGTGGAATGCACCCGCACGAGCACGGCCCCATCGCTTCGCTGTTCGAGCGACAACTGGTCGTCAGGGATCGCTGCTGGTTCTTGGCGAGACCGCATCAGCGTAGGAACGCCATCAAGGCGTTTCCTGTGAAGGATGCTCAGTTTTGGTTCTCTGGCGGGGCCGCATGGGGAGAGAGAACACGGTGAGAACGAACGCGTTTCAGTATGACAGGATTTTCCCCCTGATGCCAACAAACGAGTGGCGGGGCCAAGCGGCATACCCCGGAACGGTCCCCATCGACGCGGTCGGTTCTTCCGGTTCTGCATCCTTTTTGACACTCGAAAAAATGTCGCGCTATACTGCAGGGGAACGCCGTGCGACCGGGTCATCCGCCGCGTGCTGCCGCGTTTCACCCGGCCCTTTACGATCGCGCTCGAGCGGAGAACAGACGGCATGACGCACTTCGCGTCCCTCTCAGACGACTTCTACGTCAACATGAACTTGATGACGGAGATGGAACTTCCCGGGCAGCGCGAAACCGTCCTGCATTTCTTTGAGTGTCTGCAAAAGCACTATCCGACGATGCGGAAGTTCTACTGCCGCGAAAAACGGGATTTCGTGCTCGAGGAAGAGAAAGACAGCGGCCGGTATCGTTGGACGGCGGTTGAGTCACGGCGGCTCTCTTCAGCTGAGGTGAA
>JBMTLP010000617.1:0-2205 GCA_049433245.1 Pirellulales bacterium | reverse complement strand
TTGACGCTCAAGAATGGCAGCGATTGCCGAGTCTTTGACAATGAAGTCGCAGAGAACAATCACCCCAACTTTGCCAAAGAAGGGGCGATGGTGGCGATGGTTCCGTCAGGCAGTGGCGTGATGGTGATGGCCAACGATCGGGTGGAAGTGTTTGGCAACACCTTCCGCGACAACAACAGTGCCCACTGCCTCGTGGTGAGTTTTCTGGTCACACAGCGTGAGTTCAGTGATGCCGATTACGATCCCTTTCCCGAGGCAATCGACATTCACGACAACACGTTTGCTGGAGGTGGGAGCGATCCGCAGGCAGAGTTTTTCAGTGTCTACACCGCCGCTGCAGGCCTGCCACTCCCCGACATCGTGGTCGACGGTATCGTGAATGGGGAGAAGTTCGCATCTGGTGGCCAAACAACGAAGTTGTTGGCGATCCGCGACAACGGGGAGGCGACGTTTGTGAACCTCGATCTCGGACGACTGATGGCTGGTGACACGCCGCAGGTGAGTACCGACCTTGCCCCGTATGCCTCGGCCTTTCCCCCCGTGAGCCCTGTCGAGATTCCTGGGCTCGAAGGCGGCTGATCACCGCCTGAGTGTGTTATGCCTCCATCTGCGACCACAACCGCCGCTCAATTGAGCCCGCAGGCTGAAACCGGGCAGGGGAGCGTGGTGGCCCAACAGCGGCGACCGTTGCGGGGTGTGCACATGCTGCTGGCGGTGGTGGCAACAGTGGTCATGGCTGGCGGCGTGTGGTTTGGCCCGACAAACGTGAAGCGGCGGGGAGGGATGCAGCCGCCACCCCCGCAGCAACACGATCGCACCGTGGTGGCCAGCCTGACGCCATCTGCGGGCGATGAAACTGAGGGCGTGCCCCCCTCGCGCAGGCGTGCGTCGTATCCGCGAGAACTGTCTCACTACAGCCTCTTTCAGGGAGAGATGGCAGCCCTCACGCCGGCCGAGGGTGTGATTGAGAACCAGCTCAACACGCCGCTCTTCGCCGATTACTCTGAAAAGCAGCGGCTGATCAAACTCCCTGAGGGCACGGCGGTGGGTTACACGCCTACGGGGCCGCTCGACTTCCCTGTGGGGACGGTGATCGCCAAGACTTTCTTCTATCCTGCCGATGCCAGGGACCCGGATGGCCCGCGTCGACTTGTGGAGACCCGCATCCTCGAGCACCGCGACGAGGGCTGGGTTGGCATTCCCTATCTTTGGAATGATGAGCAGACCGCGGCGTCGCTTGCGCTCACTGGTGGCGAGGTGGAGGTCGCGTGGGTGCATGCCGACGGCCAAGCCCGCGAGAATGTGCATCTCGTGCCCAACTTCAATGACTGCAAGCGGTGCCATGCCACGCCCACGATGCAGCCACTTGGACCTCAAGCGCGGAACCTCAATCATGGTGCGACGAACAACCAACTGGTGGCGTGGACGGAGGCTGGGATCCTCACAGGCATGCCTGACCATGCCGATGTGCCCAGGCTTGCTGTCTGGGACGATCCTTCGAGTGGTACCGTGGACGAGCGCGCGCGAGCCTACCTCGACGTCAACTGTGCGCACTGTCACAGCGAGCAGGGGCCGGCGCGAAACTCCGGGCTCCATCTCGATGCAGCCACGGCCGATCCCTATCGACTCGGGGTCTTCAAAACGCCGGTGGCCGCCGGACGTGGCACTGGCGGGAGACTTTATGGCATCGTGCCAGGAAAGCCGCATGAGTCGATCATGCACTACCGCCTCGAGACCACGAATGCAGGGGAGATGATGCCGGAGTTTGGCCGGTCGCTCGTGCATGTTGAGGGGCTTGCCTTGATCACGGAGTGGATCGAGGGGATGGAGTGACTTCAGATGCGTGATCGACAGTCTGCCGGCGAGTCTGTTGGTGAGATGACTCCCTTTAAGCCTGCGTGGTGGGTCAGGGGTGGTCATGCACAAACGATCGTCGGCTCGCAGTGGCCGCAGCGGTTACCGAAGGAGCGAGCGATGATCCGGACAGTCGATGTGGGGGATGGAGATGCCGTGGCGGTCCACGATGACATGCCCGCAGGCTGGCAGCCGGGAGGCAAGGTGATCGTGATGGCCCACGGCGTATCAGATGACCATCGTTCGCCGCTGCTGGTGCGACTGAAGTCCAAACTCAACGAGCGCGGCGTGCGGGTGTTTCGCTGGGATATGCGAGGCTGTGGGGCAGGGAAGCGGCGCGCCCGCCCCCCC
>JBMTLP010000616.1:0-2210 GCA_049433245.1 Pirellulales bacterium | reverse complement strand
CAGTTTCCTGACAACAGTCGACGCCGCATTCCGGCGGTGATGTATGTGGTCATTGCTGCGCTTTCGGTACTCGTGTGGTGGTTGACAAAAGACAGCGATACGGCTGTGGTCAACGACGGTTTCCTGTATGCAGCCCTGCTGTTTTTCGTGTTCGGCCTCTACGGACTCTCTGCATCGTGGCGGATGAAGATCGATGAGCGTGAGGCATTGGTGCGAGCGACACAGGCAGTGAACTTTGCTGTCGGTCATGCATCGGCGCAACAGGTGTGGCGAGGTGTCATTGACCTGAGCGTGCCTCGGTCACGGACCGGGGCTGCGGTGAGTGCCTTGGGTGACCGGACTCTACCGGCAGTATCCAGAAGTTGCCACCACTGGCGGTGGTCTGACGATCCCCCAGACCCCATAGATGGGGGTTGACCCGTTATCTCCGGGCAGTGAAAAACCCCCACCCGGCAGGTGCCGAGCAGGGGTTAGGGGTGCGATCAGTCAACGAACTCCAGCACGGAATCGTCTTTCGCCCACTCGTAGCTCGACTGATGCACAGCAGGGCTGTGACCCATCGCGCGACAGATGGTGTTCAGACGATGCCCGGCCTGGTGGGCGCGGAAGGCATACGCGTTGCGGAATGAATAGGCGCGGACCCATTCACCCGTTGCGGCGTATTTGGCCTTCAGCTCCTTCCAGCAGGGCTGGCGCTCCAGAAACGTCCGCACAGCGAACTTGTCTGACAGCGACGGCAGGGGCAGCTGACCGATCGCCATGGCTCCAGCGAGATTCCAATCCACCACCTCGCCGGTTGAGGTGTTCAGCGGCAGGGGCATCAGCCAGCGAGGCTTCCCGCTCTTTTGTGTCGCCTTGAGGTAGGTGCACACCAGAGCCGGTTGCTTCGTGTCGGGATGCTCCCGCACCACCAGATGCTTCAGCTCTTCGGGGCGGAGCCCGTACAGAGCCATCAGCTTGATGGCGTTCCGCCAGCGATTGCAGGCATCACTCTCAGGGAGTGAATCGAGCAGTCGGAGGATTTCAACGTCGGTGATCGTGGCCACTTCGCGGCGGGCGGGCTTACGGCCCTTGAGCTGCTTGGCGGCACGATCGGTCAGCGTCCAGCTTTCGGCTGGCAGGCCGTGAACCTCAACCGCAAAGTCCAGGAAGCGGCGCACTGCGTTCACACACAGTTCACGGCTGCGAGGCTTATCGGCCCAGGTTTCAACGGCAGCGCTGACCAGCTCACGTGCATTCACCGGGGCACCGGTGGTGCTCATCAGATCAACCGCACGGCCCAGAAACGGTGCGTAAGCGTCTTTCCAGGTGGTCGGCTTGATCTGACTGGTGAGCTTCAGATCGTCGTGGAATCGCTCCAGCAGCAGGGGCCACTGCGACGAAGACGACGGCTTAGCCGCGGGGGCAAGACCGTTGATTCGCTGCAGGGCATCACGCAGATCGTGGCCGGCTTCCACCTGTTGGTGAAGGTCGGAGATCAGGGCGATGGCATCGGGGACCACATCGGCGGCCCATTCGAGCGGGAGGGTGACTGAGGCTTTGGAACCGGTGCCGCCGGCGCCGCTACGAACGACGAGGCGGATGGAACCGCGGGACTCAGCAACCGACCAGCCGCGAGGGCAACCGCTGCGGAGTCGAGCAACCCAACGGGGTACGGCTGTGGTCATCTGCTTCCTCCAATACAGTCAATCTGCCACGTGCACGTGGGAGCTGTCTAGTCAGTAGGTCATTGGCAATCTCTCTTAACATCCGCGTGCACGCGGCTTAGCCCTCCAGCGCCTCGCGCAGCTGCTGGCAGGCCAGCGCCAGCGGCAGGTCATCACCCTGCTGCGCCACCAGCTCGGCCAAGTGCTCCAGCTCGGCAAGCAAGCCTTGGATGTCTTCGGTCATGGCGGATCGGCGCGGGCCGGATCACCATCGCCCCCGTGAGGGTGAAATCCCGAGCCGTATGAAACGGCCTGTCACCTACCCCTACGCAGGGTTGTGATTACTTTCGTTCTGCAGGGCTTTGTGCACTGCATCACGGATGAATCCGCTGCGGTCTTTCATTGCATTCAGCGGCTCCATATCTTCCGCGTAGAACCTCACACCAATCGGCTTCTCTGCGACCGGTTTGGTGTTAGCGGGCAGCCCCTTCCGTGACGGCAGATTGTCGCGCTTGAACTGCGTATCTTCCGACGGCATTGATAAACAGTGCGGGGAGCCGGGTG
>JBMTLP010000615.1:0-2220 GCA_049433245.1 Pirellulales bacterium | reverse complement strand
CGAGCAGTTTGTCAACATGCCCGCCATGTCGGGGTTGGTGTAAGAAGTTTCGAGCCCGCCCAACGACCACTTGAGGACGTCTTCATCGCCAGTCTTCGGGAGGCCAACGCCGTGCAGACAGCTGAGGAACTCCATGCCCCTGCATGACGTTGGTTACCGTGCCTGGACTGGAGAACGCCACCCCCCTGGCTCTGCGGCGGTGGTGATTGCCACCACCGGCATTGTGCTGTCTTGGAAGAGCCGCTGGTTGCGGCGAGCGGTGCTCTTCGCCTGGAGCCCGGCGCTTGTCTTCGCCATGAGCTTCTTTGCCTTTGAGCAGGCTGTCGAAGAGGGACGGCTGGGCATGCTGGAGGCAACCGCTCAGGCTGGACGAGATCTCGATGGGGTCGACATCTTGGGTGGCCTGATCGTGAATACGCTCGGACGAGCAACAGACGATCGGCCAGATTTCTTGCCCGGATCCGTGGAAGAGGTGGAATACACACGTCGCACGGTCTGGTCACGACTGCTGCTTGCGTTCATGCGGGCCCCACAAGCGGTGCTGCTGGCGGTCGTGATCGGACTGATCGCACCCACGCTGATCTCCCGCGACATGCGAGCCAAAGCCTGGCTAACGTACTTCACTCGCCCGGTTTCTCGTCGCGACTACATCCTTGGCAAGGCGGCGGTGCTTGCGGGCGTGGTCGCGATGGTCACCGTGCTGCCAGGCCTTGGGCTGTGGCTGGTAGGCGTGCTCGTGAGCCCCAGCGTCAATGTGGCGATCGCCACGATCGACCTGCCCCTGAAGGTGCTGGCGTCGAGCATTGTGGTGGCCGTGCCGACGGTCCTGCTGGCGCTGGCCTATTCCGCGATCACGACCGAAAGCCGGATCGCCGGATTCGCCTGGTTTGCCACCTGGAGCGCATGCTGGATCGCGCACTCGGCTCTCGGGGCTGCCGAGTTGATGGCCCACCAACCGAGCCCAGATGATGAGCGGCCACCAGAAGTTCGGGGTTTTCTTGACGAGGCGTTTGGACGCCAAAGCCCGCTGCATGGCGATCGTCATGATCGGGCCAGACCAATGAGTTGGATCGCACGAGCTGCAGGCCTCGATGCTTCGATCGACAACTGGTCCTGGGTGTCGCCGTACCATTCGGTCGGCGTGGTGCAGGCCGCCATCTTCGGCATGGAGCAACGACCACAGGCCTACCTCCCGCCTCTGATCTCCCTGGCCTCCATCTCGGCGGTGTCCCTCGTCGTACTCCTGCGACGGGTCGATGCGCCGATGCGTTCGTGATACCGCTGCCCCAACAGGCCTCACTACCGACGCGATGATCTCACTCAACCACGTCACGAAACTCTACGGCCAGGTGATCGGCGTCAACGACGTCACCGTCAACCTTGCGCAAGGGGCCCACGGCCTGCTCGGCCCCAACGGGGCAGGAAAGACCACCTTGCTCGGGCTCGTGACGGGACAACTCCGCCCCACCATGGGGCGTGTCGAGGTCTTCGGTGAGCGACCTTTTGGCAATCCGGAGGTCCTTTCGCGGATCGGCTACTGCCCGGCTGGAGATATTCGCGAGCGTTCCGTCACGCCGATGCAGTGGGTCACGTATCTCGTGCGGCTTTCGGGGTTTGAGCGGCACGAGGCTCAACGTCGCGCGGGAGCGGCGCTGGAAGAAGTGCGGCTCTCGGCGGCAGCCGACCGGCCGATCGGGACATTATCGAAGGGCATGCGGCAGCGCGCGAAAATCGCCGGGGCATTCGCCCACGATCCTGACCTGCTCGTACTCGATGAACCCTTCGACGGACTCGACCCGGTCGCCCGTCATGACCTCGTGCTCCTTGTGCGAGAATGGGCGGCGCACCGTAGCCTGCTCGTGGCGAGCCACTTGCTGCACGAAATCGAACCACTCGGAGCGGGGCTTGTGGTGATCCTCGGCAGCCGCGTTGTGGCGAGCGGGTCATCGAGTGAGATCCGCAGCCTGATCGACGCCACGCCGGCCGAAGTGCGGGTTGTGTGCGACTCGCCCCGAAGGCTTGCGGAGATCGTTTGCCGCGGTGACGACGCCCGCACTTTGCGATTTGAACGAGACGACACGCTCGTGATCGGCACGCGGCAGGCGGGCCTGCTGGCCGAGAGGATCACCGCTGCCGCGGTCGACGAAGGCATCGCGGTGCGGGAAGTGGTTCCCGACGATCGCTCGCTTGAAGGCGTGTTCGGACGACTCGTCTCCCTGC
>JBMTLP010000614.1:0-2221 GCA_049433245.1 Pirellulales bacterium | reverse complement strand
GAACGTGTCTGATAAACGGGATCGCGGCGTCGCCCTTCCCTTCGTTTCGCACGCGTGCCTAGAATCCTCCCCTGGCCTTCGCTTGATCACCCGCCATTTGGGTTTCTGCATGGACACCGCGCTGATTACCCGCTCCGAAACCATACGGGCCCGCTTGCTGCAGCTGCGGGACTCTCTTTGACTGGGCTGGCCGCAAGAAAGCAGCAGCCCGCATCGAAGGGGAAATGGCGGAGGCCGATTTCTGGAATAACAGCGAGAAGGCACAGGCCACCGTCGCTGAACTCAAGGGAATCAACTCAGTCCTCAAGCCGCTCGACGTGGCGTTGGCCGTGAGTGACGACATCGAGGCTCTGGCCGAACTGGCAGCCGAAGATGCCTCGCTCGAAGCAGAACTCGCCAACGAAACCGACCGGCTGGAGAACCTCGTGGCGGCGCTCGAGTTGACCTCGCTGCTCTCCGGCCCGCACGACGCCTCCGACGCCATCCTCTCACTCCACGCCCGTGACGGTGGCACAGACGCCAACGATTGGGCTGAAATGCTGATGCGGATGTATTCGTCGTGGGCCAGCAAGCATGACTACAGCGTCGAGCTGCTCGACCGGCAAGACGACGACGTTGCGGGCATCCAGCACGCCACGATCGCCATCCGAGGCCCCTGGGCCTACGGATATCTGAAGGGCGAAATGGGGATGCACCGTCTCGTCCGCATCAGCCCGTTCAACGCCGAAGGCAAACGGCAGACCAGCTTCGCTGCGGTCGACGTTTCGCCAGAAATCGCCGACGACGACACCGAAATCGAGCTCAACGATGAAGAGATCCGGGAAGACGTCTTTCGGGCAAGTGGCGCCGGCGGGCAGCACGTTAACAAGACCTCCAGCGCCATCCGACTGACCCACCTACCCACCAACATCGTGGTGCAGTGCCAGAGCGAGCGAAGCCAGCACAAGAACCGAGCAACCGCCCGCAAGATGCTGCGTGCTCGCTTGGCGCGGGTGGAGGAAGAGAAGAAAGAGGCCGAGCAGCTCGCCCGCTACAAGATGCAGCCAAAGACCGGCTTTGGGTCGCAGATTCGCAACTACTTCCTGCACCCCGACCAACGCGTCAAAGACCAGCGGACCGGTCACGCCGTTGGCAATTTCCAGTCGGTGCTCGATGGCGACCTCGACGGCTTCTTCGATGCGTATCTGAAATGGCGAGCTTCCGATGCCGTGCCCTCGAGTGCGACCACCAACGACCAAGACGACTGAGGCCGCCGCAGATTCAGCCCCCACAAGCGGACCAAAGCCCGCCGGTGGCGCCAATTGCCTCTTTCTGCTGGACGATTGAGCCCGGTTGCGTCATAGTTGCATCGTTGAAACCGGGGGCCCCCCTGGCTTTCAGCCGCAGGTTTTCAACTCTCACCCCGAAGGAATACATGGCGGAAAAAGAGCAGGCCCTTGAAGTGGAAGGGGTAGTCACCCAAGCCCTCGCCAATACCCGATTCCGAGTGCAGATCAACGGCGGTCACATCGTGAACGCGCACGTTGCCGGGAAAATGCGGAAGAACTTCATCCGAATTGTTCCTGGCGACAAGGTGAAGGTCGAACTCTCTCCCTATGACCTCACCAAAGGTCGGATCACCTTTCGCGAACGTTAAGCCGCCTCTCACGCTTCCGGAGAGGCCTCTTTCTGATCGCCCTGACGGTCACTGGTTTGATCGGGGGCCAGCACCGGTGACTCTGCAGTTGGTGATGCCGTCACGCTGGCTGAGTCGCTGCCTCCGGGCTGCCCGAGCGTATCGAGCGTCTCTGCAGAGACGCTCGACTCGGCCGAAGGAGGAGCGAGTGCGTCACCCGGCAGATTGGCTGCGGCAGCGGTCGAAGATTCACCGTCGAGTTGCGACGGCTTCTTTTTTGAACGGCGACGCCGTTTCTTCTTTTCTGGAACAGCCTCTGGTTCTTCTTGCTGCTTGACGAACTGGAACAGGTCGCCAAACGTGCGCAGAGGTTCACGCCCCTCGCGCATGGCTTCGGTGATCGGCGGCGCCGGCACACGCGGCTTCCGACTTTCGATCAGGGCTGGGCGACCACGGCCCGCCTCAGGGCGGCCTCCGTCACGACGGCCGCGCGGCCCGCGAGGCTGACTTCCACGAGGACTGCCGCCTCGGCCGCGATCCTCGCGTTGCCCAGACGGCCTCCGTTCGCGGCGCTCCCCTTGCTGCCCCTCGGCCGGCTGCGAATCC
>JBMTLP010000613.1:0-2223 GCA_049433245.1 Pirellulales bacterium | reverse complement strand
GTGGCGCCACGAGGCCCTCGCCGAAGTGGTGCATCCAGATGCGATTGACGATCACGCGGGCGGTGAGCGGGTTGTCGGCAGAAGCAAGCCATCGCGCGAGGGCGAGGCGGCGGCCCGAGGTGGGCAGGGCAGCGTCGTCGTGGGCGAAGGTGATCGCTTCGTCCGCAGGACTGGCGATGAGCGGCGGAGCGGGCTGCACCACCTGCTTGGGTTGTGCGTGGTCGCCTCGATGAAACAGCCTTGTTTCCGGCAGGTGTCCTGCGGGCTCAATGAGTGCCCGCACAAACGTCTCTGGCGGCTTCGTGCCGCGAATCTCATTGGCTTTGGCGTCATAGCCCTTGAGTTCCTCGGCGGCCTGCGGCAGGTACTGATAGAGCACACCGGGTGAAACATTGACGCTCGGATGGGCGTCGAGCAGTTGTTTCTGTTCGTCTGTGCGTTGATCCGCTGGAGTGTCTCGGGCGGCTCGCAACTGCTCACGGAGCGGCTCTTCAAACTTGGCGAGTTCCATCTCGACGGCCTGTGCGATGAAGGCGCGCTCCTTCTCGCCCCGTTCGGTGAGCACCTGCTGAGCTTCGGCTTCGATCTCGGCCGCCTTGGCGAGGTCGGCTTCTGTCTGGAGTGACACGAGGCGAGCTGTCGGTGTCTTCCAGGCCTGCCAGTCGAGGGCAGGCTCGAAGACCGCTCGCAAGGCTGTGTAGTCCGTCTGGAGAAAGGGGTCGTAGCGGTGATCGTGACACTGCGCGCAGTGCACACTCAGGCCAAGGAAACTCGTACCCACGATCCGGACGGTGTCGGCGATCGTCTGATTTCGCCCCTCGGGGGTATCTCCGCCGCTCCCCGTGCCATCGGCTGCCATGCGAAGAAAGCCGGTCGCCGTGAGCAGGCGAATCTGCTCCGTGCTCCAGTCGCCCTGACGAGGGCCAGCGAGTTCATCACCGGCAAGTTGTTCGGCCATGAAGCGGTCAAAGGGAACGTCCTGGTTGAAACTGTCAATCACGTAGTCGCGGTACTTCCAGGCCCAGGGGCGAACGGCGTCGGCGGTTGTCGCTCCCTCCGAATCGGCGTAGCCCGCCACGTCGAGCCAGTGTCGAGCCCAGCGTTCGCCGTAGTGTGGAGAGGCGAGGAGTTCGTCGGTCAGGAGTGCCAGCCAGTCCTCGCCACGGTGGGCCTCCCACCGCTGCACGTCCTGGTACGTGGCCGGCAAGCCGGTGAGGGTGAGGTAGGCACGCTGCACGAGGGTGCGGCGGTCGGCCTGGAGCGGTGCGGCGTCTGCGGGTGTCGGTCGACCTGCTGCTGCCAGTTCGTCGAGAGAGCCGGCGGGTCGCACGATCCGCTGAAAGGCCCAGAACGCACGTTCCTCCGGCGTGATCCCCAAGCCTGAAGGGAGCGTCTCCGGCTCCGGTCGCTTGGTCGGTGCACCAGCAGCCACCCAGCGAGTCAGGATGGCGAGCTCGTCATCACTGACTTTGGCGTCGCCAGGAGGCATCTCGCCTGCTCGTACGCGCTCAAGGAGCAGGCTGTTCTCAGTGTCGCCGGGGGCGATCGCAGGTCCACTGTCGCCCCCCTGATGCATCAGTCGCACGAGGCGGAGGTCGAGCGAGCCTTCCAGTTCGTCCGTCGCTCCATGGCAATCGAAACAGTGGGCTTTGAGGATCGGCCGGATGTGCTCTTCAAAAGAAGGGGGCTCTTCGGCGGCGGCCGTGAGGGCCAGCGCGGTCAGCCAAGCGGCGATGGGGCGGGCAAGCATCGAACGAGAACTCAGGGGCGATTCGAAAAACTGTCGACAGAAATCCTATCCCGCCCGGCCTTTCGGCGGCAAAAGAACTCCGCGTTCGCGGAGAGGCAGGAACACTGAACCCGAGCCTCGCGGATCATCAGCTTGGTGAGGCCCCCCACCAGGACGGTGAATCTGGTCGAGGGCTCGCGTTTGAGGCCTTTTTTTGACGGAAACAGGGCTCTGATCCGCGTGACGGCTCACCGTTGTGGTGATGTCCCCAAATTCGCGAACCACGGCAGATGCGCTCGCTTGAAGTCTTGCAAGTCCTTGTGTGACAACGACTTGCAACTTCTTTTCAAGTGGCATGCAGCTTTTGGCACGCCTTGTGCATTCCTTCTCCTTTGTCCCGCAAGCGGCGAGCAAGCGGGGGAAAGCGACGGGCCTTACCCAGGCCGGTCGTGAGCAAACACATCCCGGTGGATCAACGCAGGTGGGGCCTGTGG
>JBMTLP010000612.1:0-2226 GCA_049433245.1 Pirellulales bacterium | reverse complement strand
CGAGGTGCTCGATCTGCTCAAAGACCTCGGCCTCGAGGAAAACACCCTCGTCTTTTTCAGTGGTGACAACGGCGGAGCCGACTACTTCGCAAACAAAGACCACCCTCGCGGCATCCATGGCGCGAACGTCAATCCGAAGACGGGTGTGGAGTATCGCGGCAAGAAGGGCAACCTCTACGAAGGTGGTCTGAGGATCCCGATGATCGCCCGCTGGCCGGGGAAGATCGCAAAGGGTCAGGTGAGTGACCTGCTCTGGTATTTCCCAGACGTGTTACCCACCGTGACGGAACTGGCCGGCGTCGCTCAGCCTCACGACATCGATGGCATGTCGATCGTGCCAGAACTGCTTGGGGCCGAGGCGGCAGGCCGCCCCCAGCCAATACACGACTACCTCTACTGGGAACTCGGCGGCCAGACGGCGATCCGCCAGGGCGACCTCAAGGCAGTGCATCCTGGTGGCAAACGCGACTGGGAACTCTACGACCTCAAGGCCGATCCCAGCGAACAGCATGACCTCGCTGCCGATCGGCCCAAGGCGCTTGCGACGCTGACGGCGCTTGCTGAGGTCGCCCATGCGCCGGTGGAAGAGGGCGTCTTTTTTGATAGAGAGATTCACGAAAAAGATCGGCGAGCCAAGTTTGGCGGAAAGGATCCCAACGGCACGCCCGTGACTGTTGAGGTGATGCCGGAAGCGGGACTTCTACCTCGGAAGCAACTCTCCATCCACTCCGTGAGCAGCCAGGCCGATGGCAACAGCCGGCTGGCGGTGCATGTGATCGATGGCGATCCTCGCACGCATTGGCATACCGCCTACAGCCCAGAGTTGCTTGAGCATCCACATGAGCTGGTTATTGATCTTGGGGGTGAAGCGACTGTCCGGGGCATTCGCTATCTCGCTCGGCAAGACGACGGCTGGAACGGTGCTGTGGGAAGGTGTGAGGTTTCGATTGCGGCAACGCCAGAGGGTTTTGGCAAGCCGATAGCCGAAGCAACTTTTACAAAGCGAAAACAGGCTCAGTAGCTGCTTTTTCAGACGCCGGCGACTGGGCGATACCTCCGGCTACGCGTGCTTACTGAGGTCAACGGTGGCCCGTGGGCCTCGATTGCAGAGCTCGGTGTGGTGGGGGAAGCTGCAAAGCTGCAACCATGACTGAGAGTGACTCGTTGTCTCAAACGCTTTTCTAACTATCCTTCCTTAAGTCAATAAGAGCGTTGAGGGTGTTTGTTTCAGCGCTCTTCAGTTCGAGGACGGGGGCCCGGTGCGCATGTTGCGGACGATTCTCTGTATGGTTGCTGTTGTATCGCTCAGCAGTTCCACAGGCTGCGATGGCGTAAACCAGACGGCGGGGCCGCCTGCTGTTGAAACCATAACCCGCGTCGAGGTGGTGCGGCCTCTGCGAAAAGATATCCGGCACACGGTGACGCAGCCGGCCACCGTTCATCCCTATTACCAAGCGGACATCGTCGCGAAGGTGGCGGGCTATTTTGAGGCGGTCTATGTCGACATTGGCGACGAAGTCGAGGACGGGCAGCCACTTGCCAAGTTGACGATTCCGGAAATGGATAAGCAGCGGGATCAGGCGGTGGCTCGGCAGCAAAGGCTCGCAGCCGAACTGGAGCGAGCAACCGCAGCTGCTGAGGTCGCAGCCGCGCAAAGGATTGCGGCAGAAGCTGAAGTCGAGGAAGCGGTGTCGAACGTGGAGCAGGTGGTCGCTCGCCTTATTGCTGAAAAGGCGGATCTCGATCGCGTGCAGGGGCTCGTGCAGAAGCAGGCGGCCACGCTGGCCATGCTTGATGATGCCCAGAGCGCTCATGATGTTTCAGTTGCTTCAAAAGTCGCTGCGGAAGCTGCTGTGCGGTCAGCGGAGGCTCGGTTACAAATCTCCATCGCCGAGCAGCGGGCAGCCGAGGCTGAGATTGCGACGTCCCGTGCCCGTCTCGATGAGAGTGGAAAAGAAGTTGAAGAAATTGACACGATGCTGAACTACGCCACGCTCCGCGCACCCTTTGCCGGCGTGATCACCTCTCGGCACGTTGATCCAGGAGACTTCGTTTCAGGGAGCATCAGCGGTGGCGAACCCCAGCGGCCGCTGTTTCATGTTGATCAGCAGCATCGGCTTCGGGTGCGCGTCACCGTGCCTGAAAGGGATGCCGCCAATGTCGATCCAGGCGACCCCGTGGTGATTGACTATGACGCGCGGCCTGGGCATCCGATTGAGGCTACGG
>JBMTLP010000611.1:0-2227 GCA_049433245.1 Pirellulales bacterium | reverse complement strand
GGCCAAAGCTGCCTGGCCGCGCGTCCGATCGGCGAGTCGGGCGGTCCACACCCTGCGGCCGTTCTCGTCACGACTAGAAAACTCGGTGACCTGCACACCCCGCAAGCCGCGGAGCGAGATTGTTTTGGGAGTGCTCGCGGGAAGTGAAAAACTCAGACTTGTCGCCGCAGCGCGCTGAATGTCATAGAGCAGTTCGGCATGCGTGGAGACGGCTTCGTTTTCGATGCGAAAAAAGTTGAACGACCGGGCGGTGAGCGTGGGCGTCTTGCGGCTCGCCAGAAAACTCACCTCAACCGCCTCCCCATCGAGCCGGTAGGCGAAGGTGCCTTCGTCGGCGGAGAGGCCCAGTTCTTCCAACTCCCGCCGCGCCAGGGGAATCACGCCGTCACTCTGTTGCGGTTGCACGGCAAGGTCATCCGTGGCGGTGATCGCGATCGCGCCTTCGCGGAGTTCCGCCCCATCCACACTCACCAAGGGAAACGCAACCGGCATCTCCGACCAGGCGTCAAGCCAGCGGTCCGGCACGTGGGTCGCTGCGAGGGACAGCCGCACCACATTCCCTGCAGCGACTGCCTGGGGCAGCTTCACGAGGATGCCGCTGGCACCTGTTTGTTCCCCCACGACCCCTGCGAAACTGAGCGACGCATCCTGAGCATCGCTCACACTGGTCACCTCCCAGCCCGCAGGGAGTCGCAGTTTCACCTCGAAGAGTGGGTCGACACGTGGTGCCAGTGAAATTGTTGCCCGCAGCCGCAACTCAGCTTCGTGGAGCGTGAGCAGCGTGGCCGTCGTGGCATCCACACCGGAGGCTGGCCGCTTGAGTTGGCTTCGCACCGTCGCTGCATCGTCGGCAGCGAGCCATGCCCCCACGGCCCGCAGGGTCGCCGCCCCTGGCTCAGTCCGCAGCACACTCGCCGGCAAAACCTGCTCAAAGACTGCCGTGTCGATGGGAATCACCCGCACGGCATCGAAGGCTTCCGCAGCCAACCGCTCGTCGAGCAGAAGCCCAAGCAGCGAGGTATGGCTCGCCACGTCGAGCGGCTCGATCCTCGGCATGACCCACTCGCCGGGCACAGGGCGGCTCGTGCCACCACTGTTCACCGACGCGGCCGTCATTGCCAGGGTGATGGTGTCGGTGATCGGTTCGTGGAGTTGCACCTCAAGTACCCGAGCCGCAGCCTGCTCAGTATCGAGCACAGCCCACCGTGCGACCTGCGCTGCAGAGACATCCGTCACCTCCAAGCCGGGAGGGAGCCGAAAGCGGAACTGCTTCACAGCGCCCCTGAGAACCCGCATCGTGACCGTCGCATGCAGACGCTCGGCTGCCTGCGTGACCTCATCCACAATCACACTGCTCGCCTCCACCACCTGCTGGCTGGCCGTGGTGCGATTGTTAAGCGACATCGCTAAGTGTTGATCGCCCCGCGCGACCGGCAACTCAAAACTCGTCGATCCACTCGCTGCATCGAACGCTCTCGAGAGAACCGGGCTCAGCATCTCCACATTGCCCGGCACAGTCAGTCGCAGTTGAGTAGCAGCAGGCGTGGGCACGCGAAACGAGACCGCCTGCTGCGCGGCGGAGGCCTCGATGCGGGTGGTGGCCTGGAGGGCAAGCGAATGTCGGCCGACACCTTCCACGAAGAGCAGGAGTCGCCCATCGTCGCCGCGACCGAGCACTGCCACCTTCTCGTCGAGCGAAGCCGACAACAGACCGACCCGATCAAGGTCGAGCGGAACCACCTGTAGCCCCGGCGAAAGCACCTCAAGCTCCAATGAGCCTTCAAGAAAGGCGCGTTCGCCAGCCATGGTCACACGGTACGCGGCGGCCAGCAGGACGGCATCGCGAGGCGGTGGGTCAGCGAGGTCGTCCGGCTTCACCTTGGCCAGCAATGCCTGGTATTCCTCACGGCTAACAAACACGCGCTCGGCAGACCCCTCAAGCAGCAGATCGAGGTCGGAATAGGGCACGAAGATCTCGCGCACCGGTTGCGGCTCGTCAGCAACCGCGTGGCCGGTCATCGCGGCCAGAGACGTGAGCACGTTGACGGCGAGACCAAGCCAGCACACCCCGCCGAGTCGCTGCAGGAGCAGGCTACGCATGGTCTTCGTCTCCTTCGCGGCTCTCAGCCTCGTCCTCGATCACGATGTCACTCGCGAGCTCCGCTGGAGCAGCGGAAACCTCCGACTTGGGCGTTGCCGCAGACACAGGTACGGCAGCCGTTCGAGG
>JBMTLP010000610.1:0-2237 GCA_049433245.1 Pirellulales bacterium | reverse complement strand
CGCCGGCCCGGTCCCGGTCCTGCGCCCGGAGCCCAGCGTCCATCAGGCCGCTCCATTTTGGCCCAGCATCCGGCGGGCCTTGGCTTGAAGGATTGCGATGAAGGTGCCGGCCGACACGCAGGCGTCGTATTCCTCGCGCTCCGCATCGGTCAGCGTTCCTGCGGTCGACTTGCCGGCCAGAAGCTGCATGCGGCTGTTGGCATCATCAGATGCCCGCAGTTGGACAACCTTCCTGGCCACCTCGGGCGTCATGCAGTCGCCGAGCGGGTCGAGCAGATCCGTGAGCGCGGAATGCACGGTCGCCATGGCTGAATCTTTCCTGGTTTGGTCTGTGCCGAGCGTCGAGCCAGAAGTGTACAGGCGTTCCCTTTTCAGGTCAGTGGCCGCTGTCGCCTGGATTCCTCCGCCTGAGCGAAGACTGTGTCTGCAGCCGAACTCTTGCCCTCGTCCAACTGTGCGAAACCCTGGCGCACCGCCGCACGCAGGGTTTCCTGAGACTGAAGCAAGCGGAGCCCTTCCGCGAGCACTTCGCTCTCGGTGAGAAACCGTCGTTCGGCGATCAATCGCTCCACGAACGGTGCCAGCTCGGCGGGAATATCGACAGACATAGTTTGGGGGTAGACACGCGTGCACTTTCCGAGTCAATGCCTGGCTCGTGACGTTCACTTATCGCTCTGATGATCGATGTCCTCGCTCTACTTCCGATTCAAGAGCCGCTCATATTCACTGTGGTGGCCGATCCAGAACCAGACGAGATCAGCCCCATCCTCCACCGCGACGGCGCGGTGGTGGATCCCGACACGCACCGACCAAAACCGCCCGACCTTCTTGAATCTCAATGAGGGGTGTTTTGGGGCTTGCTTGAGAACGGCGTAGTTTTCGTTCGCAACACGCTGAATGGCTTCCGGCAGCCGGCGGTAAAACTGCCAAAACTTTCGGCTGGCTCGGTGCCGCATCAGCGCCTCATCGTCACACTCGACAGCTCACAGGTCTGTGCAGCGGCCCTCGCGAAGATCCTCGAGGGCTTCGTCCGCAAGATGGTCGAGCCGCCCTTCGCGAGCATCCTGCTCAAACTGCCGATCCCACGCCTCGGCATCGAACCGATCAAACCACTCCCGAAACGCTGCCAAATCGGCCCTTGAAAGCCGTCGGACTGCCTCTTCGATGTCGCTGATGGTGGTCACGTCAACCTCACTCACGAAGTAAGTGTACGCCCGTTCACTCTTTTGTCAAATGGCTCATGTCTGACCTGGTGCCGCTGATTCTACCCCGGACCAACGTTGCCCCGCCGTTCCGTACACTGCCGGCATGCAGCCGGATGCCGCCTCACCGCTCCCCTCGCCCTTCTCGGCCATCCCCGAGGCGGAGTGGGTGTGCGCGAATGAGCTCGCCTTCGCGATCTTCGATTCGTATCCGGTGTCGCCCGGGCATGTGCTGGTGATCACGCGGCGGGTGGTGGCCACCTACTTCGACTGCACAGCCGCGGAGCAGGCCGCGGTGATGGAGCTGGTCGGCGAGGTGAAGCGTCTGCTCGATGAGCGGCTCGAGCCGAAGCCCGATGGCTACAACGTGGGCTTCAACGCCGGGGCCGCGGCTGGCCAAACGGTGCCGCATGTGCATGTGCACGTGATCCCGCGGTATGCCGGCGACATGCCCGACCCCCGCGGCGGCGTGCGGCATGTGATTCCAGAGAAAGGGAACTACCTCGCGGGGCCAACCGCGCCGCCGCGGCTCTCCCTCACCACCGGCCCGAACCGCCCGCTCTGGCCACGGCTCGCCGACCGGCTCCCGGGTGCGAGCGAGATCGACCTGCTGGCGTCGTTCGTGCAGACCTCCGGGCTCGACCACGTTCGCGCGGGCCTCTTCGCTGCGATCGCCGCGGCGACCTCGCCCGGCGGCCCACGATGACGGAGCTGTTTCACCGGGGCTACAACCCGCGCACGCTGCCGCCGGAGTTCACGACCTGGTTCGACTTCGTGGCGGCCGAGGGCGACGCGACTGCTCTCGAGGCCGAATGTCTTGGCCGGTTTCGCGACTGGCTGGTGATGCTCGCCACCACGCGGATGACGAAGTCGTTCAAGATGGTCCTCCTGCGGGTGTTGCTCGACAACGACGCGGTCTTTTCGGGGATGCCGATCCCGGAGCTGGCGGCGAAGTGTCGGGAGTTTCTCGTGGCCCACGAGTTCCTCAGTGGCTATCTCGTCGGGTTATGCCCGAACTTGCCACTCTGCCGGATC
>JBMTLP010000609.1:0-2241 GCA_049433245.1 Pirellulales bacterium | reverse complement strand
CCCTTGCTGCCCGCGTCTTTGCCGCCGAGTGCCGACTGCTGCCTGCGGCGATTCAGGCCATTGCCGAAGGCCAGCACGGCCCCCTGCCGCTCGGCCCCCGGTAGTGAGTTCCAGAAACACCACCACCAAACAGTTGAGACTCGGCGAGAGTTGGCGGGGCAGTCTTCGGGCCCGGCAGCAAGATTCTCAGCTCCTGCGGGGCGACGTGTCATCGGCATCTCCGCGTCCGGCGGCTCCTTGCGGTGGGCTTCACTACAAGAGCGACTGCCAGACCAGCAGCAGTTTCGTCACTCTGGCTGCGGTCCCGCAGCCCTCGACGTTGGTGATGGCTTCGCTCGCGTCCGCGGTCGCCGCCGTAACCGCCGCCCGCGCCACATGGTGGCCTGACCGCGGCAGTTGCTCTGCTCCTTGGCGTGGGAAGCAAATCGTGTTTTTCTGTTTTTGACGGGAAGCTGTCGTCGCACGTCAAAAACGTGGGCTAGATTTCTGCAGCACCAGCGCCCGCAGAGTCTTCGCAAAGCCCCTGAGGCAACTCTTTTGGTGGTGATTGCTCGTTTTGTGGCCATTTGTCGAGCGGTTTGAAAGAAATAAGTCGTAAAAAGATTGCGAATAGTTGCAAAAATGATTGACTCGAATCATGATGTGGCTGTTCGGAAGCCCACTATGCCAGCACACTCGCAGCATCGACGTCACCGCCTGACTGATCTCATCCGCGTGCGCGGTTTCGCGTCCCTGGAGGAGTTGGTGCGTGAGTTGGGGGTGTCGGAATCGACCGTCCGCCGAGATCTCGATGCCCTCGAGGAGCAAGGCATTGCTCGCCGCACGCATGGCGGAGCGGTGTATCGCGGCGGAAAGGCACGGTTGGAAGAATTCGATCAGCGGCAGCCCGCCAACTGGGCCGCGAAACGAGCGATTGCCGCGGCTGCTGCTGACGAGATCGAGGATGGGGAAACCGTCCTGCTCGACGGCGGCACGACGACGTACGAGGTAGCAAGGCAGCTTGTTGGACGCCCGCTGCAGGTGGTGACCAACAGCCTGCCCGTGGCCAACCTTTTCGTCTCCGAATCGCAGACGGAGCTGGTCTTGCTTGGCGGCTACGTCTCTCCCAAGACCGGCGTCTGTCTCGGACCCTATGCCAACGAACTTCTCGGCCGACTCCACGTCTCCACCACCGTGCTCTCCGCAGCAGGAATCGCCGAGGAGGGGCTGTTCAACGCGCATCTGCTGCTCGCGGAAACGGAGCAGGCCATGCTGCGAGCGGCGGGGCGGGTGATTGTGGTGGCCGACAGCTCCAAGTTTGGCCGCCGCAGCCTCACGCTCGTGTGTGGGCTCAGTGACATCGATTGCTTGGTGGTGGACGACGCCTTGTCTGACGCTTGGCGGGACAAGGTGGCTGATGCGGGAGTTCGCCTGCTGACCACGCCCGTGCGAGACGACGAGACCGCTACGCACCACTCCCTTTCTCCTGATGAGGAACCTGTCGCATGACTCTTGCCATGCCCACGCTACCTGGAGGTCTCGATCGGTCGCAGGTCGAACGCATTGTGCGAGAGATCGTGCTGCGTTCCCACGACGCTCCACCTTCGCAGACGGCATCGAGTGAGCCGAAGTTGGTGGTCAGCATCTCGGCGCGTCACTGCCACCTCACCGACGAGCATGTAGAAAAGCTCTTTGGCCCAGGGCGGACGCTCACACCACAGAAGAATCTCTACCAGGATGGCTTCTACGCCGCCGAGGAAACGGTGATGGTCGTTGGCCCGAAGCGGCGGATGCTGCCGACGGTGCGGGTACTCGGTCCAACGCGGAAGGCATCTCAGGTGGAGCTGGCCTTCACCGACGCCATCTCCCTGGGGCTCACTCTCCCGGTGCGGGCCAGCGGCAAGATCGCCGGCACGCCAGGGTGTGTGCTGGTAGGGCCTGCCGGCGCGATCGAACTTACCGAAGGCGTGATCCGCGCAGAGCGACACGTGCACATGTGTCATGCCGACGCCGCGTTCTTCGGGGTCAAGGATGGCGATCGTATGAGCCTGGTGATCAAGGGTGGCTGCAGCACCGTGTTTCGTGACCTGCTCGTGCGGGCTGATGCGACAAGCAAACTCGAGGTGCACATCGACACCGACGAAGGCAACGCGGCCGATCTCGATCACGCGGAGAGCGTGGAGCTGATTCGGCAAACATGAACCATGTATGGCCGTCCTGCCGGCGCGTGCCGGCACGGTCTCCGGGAAGTCCCGGGAGTTG
>JBMTLP010000608.1:0-2243 GCA_049433245.1 Pirellulales bacterium | reverse complement strand
TCAAAAAGAAACGCCCGGTTCCCCACATGCAGCAGCGAACCTCCCATCGTGCGGTCAAGCGTTCCTGAAACCGCGAGCAGCGCGTCGCGAATCGACTCGGCCTCCAAACGACGCACATCCGCCCGCCACCAGAGTTGATTTTCGGGATCGATTTCGTTGGCGACCGCCGCTGTTGGACTCTCAGCCACGTTGCTCGACCGCTGCCAGGCCGCGCTCGTGAGAATCCGTCGATGCAAAGCCTTCAGCGACCAGCCCGAGGCGATCAGGTCGCTCGCCAACCAATCGAGCAAGGCTTGATTGGTCGGCAACTGACCGGTGGTGCCAAAGTTGTCGGTCGATGCCACCAGCCCTCTGCCAAAGTGCCACCGCCAAACCCGGTTGACGATGACCCGCGCCGTCAGTGGATGACGTGGATCGGTGAGCCACTCCGCCAACTGCAGGCGGCCACTGGCATCCGCGGGAATGGCAGCTGGGCCGTCAAGTTCGAGCACCACCGGAACACCCCGGGGCACTTCCCGGCCGAGCGTGAGGTGACTGCCTCGCAGGTGGATCGGGGTGACGGTGGGCTCCGCCTCAGCCACCCCCATCGCAGTCGCCAACTCGGGCAGCGTTTCTTCCAGTTGCTTTTGAGCAGACCGAAACAGCGCAAGCGCCGCTTGCACGTTTTCAGGAAAGGCCTCCTCCCCGGCCTGCTCAGCTGGGCCGCTCTCACTTGCCGCACTCGCCTGCGAATCGCGGGTCTGCTGAATGAACGTCGCCACCGCCTGTTTGGCCGCCTCGATGCTCGCCTGATGAACGGCGTGGGCTTCACGCTCCGCCGGCGTGGCAATGATGTTCTCATTCCACTTTGCAATCCGCTTGAGCGACTCCATCGTCCGCGTGCTCTGGAAGATGCCTGCGAGCGCGTAGTAGTCGGCTTGGCTGATCGGATCAAACTTGTGGTCGTGGCAGCGTGCACAGCCAATCGCGAGTCCTAAGAATGCCTTGCCCGCGGTGTCAATCTGCTCATCGATGATGTCCATCAACAACTTCTGCTCATCCCCTTCGGCAAGCACCTTGGGGCCGAGCACGAGAAAGCCCGTGGCCGTGAGCAACTCCGCTCGTTTCTCAGGTGACGCATCCGGGCTGACGAGCAGATCGCCGGCGATCTGCTCGCGAGCAAACACATCAAAAGGTTTGTCAGCATTGAAAGCGGCAATCACATAGTCCCGATACCGCCAGGCATTGCCGTGGGCGATATTCTCATCGAGTCCGTTAGAGTCGGCATAACGCACGACATCGAGCCAGTGCCTGCCCCAGTGCTCGCCGTAGTGCGGTGAGTCGAGGAGCGCGTCGACAATCGCCGCGAATGCGTCCTGCGAAGGATTCGCCACAAAGGCGTCGAGCACCTCAGGCTCAGGTGGAAGCCCAGTTAGGTCGAAGGCAAGCCTTCGCACAAGCGTGGCGGGGTCTGCTGCGGGCGTTGGCACCAGCCCCACCTCGGCGAGGCCTGCATCCAGAAAACGGTCGATCGGATGCGCCGCATCCCCCTCGGGCAAGGGCGGCGACGAGAGGGGGCGAAAGGACCAGTGCGCACGAGCAGCCGCGAGATCCGGGCCCGTAGGCTTCGCCTCCAGCGACCCATCGGGGTGCGGAGCCCCGGCATCGATCCACGCGGTGATCAGATCTATCTCGTTTTGGGGCAACGGCCCGTCGGGCGGCATCGACAACGACTCATCCACCCGCCGAATGGCCTGCACGAGCAGACTCTGCTCGGCCGCGCCGGGCACGATCACCGGCCCCGTGCCTCCCCCTGCGGCCAGCCCCTGATGGGTGTCGAGTCGCAAGCTCCCTTCCTGCGTGTCGCTCCCGTGACACTCGCCACAGCGAGCGGCGAGCAGTGGAGCAACTTTCTCCGAAAACGTTGCAACGGAGATCGGCTCGACCGGAGTCGGGTCGGCCGCCACGGCCGCTTCAGCCAGGACCAGCCCCACCAGGATCAACGGCAGCGAACCGTCGCGGAAGACGCTCCGCACGCATCCCCTGTGTGGCGTGACGACTCTCGCCCCGCAAAGTTTGAATGGTCGGTCGTTGAAGGTGCCATGCTGCACGGAGAAACTCCAACGGGCGCGTGGTGTGCTTGGGGCCGAGCTTTTGGGACCATCCCATCCCTGCCCCTCCAAACAAATATATTCGGTGCGTTGACATTTCGCTCGTGGCCCGGCCCTGAATGGCAGGGATCCAGAAAACACTGCAGGAGCTCA
>JBMTLP010000607.1:0-2247 GCA_049433245.1 Pirellulales bacterium | reverse complement strand
ACCGTGAAGGACTGCCATCCGGTGGCCACATCGATCGAGGGCCCGAGCCAAGCCAACGGCGATTGTGGAGGCCCCAACGCCGCGTTCGGCTGCGGTCACAGCGATCACGGTGCATCCCCGCCAGACCGCCTGCTCCACACTGTTGGCCAGACGGTCCCACACGGCCTCGAGTGGATCGGAACTCTCGTAGGCGATCGCCTGCGAGAAGGGCAGGGCGGGCTCGACCGCCCGCTCGTCTTGCTCGGCGAGCGTGCTCGGTGGCAAGACGTGTTTGGTGAAGGCGCGGTCGAGCAGATCCATGAGAGTGGCACCACGAAAGGATCCCGTCCGTTAACGGGTAAGTTGAGACGGCGACTCCAAGGGGGCTGCGGCCACGTGCGGCACCGCATGCTCGTCGACCACTGGCGGCGTCTGATGATCCCGCCACCAGGCCAGTCCCCAGACACCGGCCGCGATCACCGCCAGGAATCCAATCGATCCCCAGCCAGCATGAATCTCACGAAGTCCCCGGCGACGTGGAGTGACGACATGCTTCAGCCGATCTGCAAGTCGCTGGCGTTCACTGGCCGTGGAGGCTGGCTTGGCGGGTTCCGCAGGCTCGTCCTGGGCCACCGGTCGCTCCACAACGGGCTCGGCAACAGCTTTGTCGACCACGGCAGCCCGGGCCTGCGCGGCCTGCGGCGAACGGCTGGCCGCGTCTGCCGGCGATTCCTCATCGAACTTTGGAAACCTGGCAAGAATCCGCATCGCGAACGTCCATGAGCATGGGCCAACCCCATGGCCTCCCCTCGAGGTGAGCCACCATGTGTTCATCCGTCGTCCGCACCGAGAAGGCGTCTTGAAGAGGCGCCGCCTGCCCGTCAGAGCCTGCCCGCCCCCCCTGGTTTTGCCCTGTTTTTCTGCCGATCGTGTGAAACAGGACGCTGTAGGCCCGATCGGGGGATCTGCCTATGATGGGCAGGATGAGAGAAAAAAACCTTCCCCACGACACCACAGTTCCCACCTCCTCGTCCCCTGCCGATCGCGGCCGTCTCTTTCGAGAGCTGCTGACCGAGAGGATTCTGGTCCTCGACGGTGCGATGGGCACGATGGTCCATTCGCTCGGCTTTGATGAGGCCGGTTTCCGCGGCGAGCGG
The DNA here is from genome assembly GCA_049433245.1 of Pirellulales bacterium. GTDB lineage: Bacteria > Planctomycetota > Planctomycetia > Pirellulales > UBA1268 > M30B53. The sequence continues at coordinate 1,111 of JBMTLP010000607.1, read as the reverse complement.
TTTCGGGATCACAGTAAAGACCTCAAGAACAACATCGACATCCTCACGCTCTCGCAGGGGGATGCGATCCGCGGAATCCATGAGTCGTACCTAGCTGCAGGTAGCGACATCATCGAAACCAACACCTTTGGCGGCACGTCGGTGGCGATGGCCGACTTTGGCCTAGAGAGCCTCGTCAGGGAACTCAACCTCACCGCAGCGAAGCTCGCCAGACAGGCGGCGGACACCTACTCTACCCCCGACAAGCCGCGATTCGTGGCAGGTTCGATCGGGCCGACGAACAAGCAGCTCTCGATCGCCGGCAACGTTGCCGATCCTGGCCATCGCGATGTGACTTTCGACGAGATGGTGGCTGCCTACCGAGAACAGATCGAAGCTTTGCTCGATGGCGGCGTGGACGTCCTCCTCGCGGAAACAGCCTTCGACACCCTCGTCTTGAAGAGCTGCTTGTTTGCCATCGAGCAGGTCTTCCAAGACCGCGGCTACCGCATTCCCGTGATGGCTTCCTTTACTGTTTTCGAAGGAGGTCGCACGCTCTCCGCGCAAACGGTGGAGGCTTGCTGGACGAGCCTCGAACACTTTGACCTGCTGTCGATCGGACTCAACTGCGCACTCGGACCAGAAAAACTCCGTCCGTATATGGCGGAGCTCTCGCGGATCGCCCCGATCTACACCAGCTGCTATCCAAACGCTGGCCTGCCCAACGCGCTCGGCGGCTTTGACGAAACACCCGAGATGATGGCAAAGGTTGTCGGTGAGTTTGCCGCAGAGGGCTGGCTCAACATGGTGGGTGGCTGCTGCGGAAGTACGCCCAAGCATATCCGCGCAATTGCGGAGGCGGTCTCCAAGCACCCGCCGCGGAAGCCCTCCCCACCACCACCGACGACGCGTTTTTCTGGGCTTGAGGTCTACGAGATTCGTCCAGAAACGAGCTTCTCAATCATCGGTGAACGCACCAATGTGACCGGTTCGCGGGCGTTCGCTCGGCTGATCCGGGAAGAGCGGTATGAAGAAGCGGTGGGGATCGCCCGACAGCAGGTTGAAGGGGGAGCGAACCTGATCGACGTCAACGTCGACGAAGGCATGCTCGACGGGCCTTCCGTGATGACGA
>JBMTLP010000606.1:0-2252 GCA_049433245.1 Pirellulales bacterium | reverse complement strand
GCGTCAAACACCGAGAGCGCGGGCGGAGGGGTGGCGCGATAGAGAAAGGTGTACAGCCCGCGACGATAGCGATCATCACCCGTGCTCGTCTTCCAATCACGTTTGACCTGATTAAGCGCGGTGGCGCCCGCGGGGATCGGAGGAAAGACCGGCGGTCCCCCCACGGCCGGCACGAGCAGGCCGCTGGCTGTGAGCCCGGTGTCGCGGACGATCTCGGCATCGAGCCGCAAGCGCCGTTGTCTGGAGAGCCATCGGTTGGCGGGATCCACGGCTTGATGCGCCTCGGTCTCCACCGACGACTGTCGATACGTCCGCGATGTGACTATCAGCCGGTGCAGTTCTTTGAGGCTCCAGCCACGCTCCACGAACTCCAGTGCCAAGAAGTCGAGGAGTTCCGGGTGTGACGGTGGCGTGCCCATCAGGCCGAAGTCGTTTTCGGTTGCTACGAGGCCAGTGCCGAAGAGCCGCTGCCAGATGCGGTTCACGAGCACGCGGGCGGTCAACGGGTTCTCGGCCGCGACCAGCCAGCGGGCGAGATCGAGTCGCGTGGGTGGGGTGTCGGTGTCTGCAACGGCCAAGAGGGGAAGCACGGCCGGCGTGTTGGGTGTGACCTCGTCTGCGGGGCGAGTGAAGTCGCCTTGGATGAACAGCGTTGTTGTGCGGGGTTCTTTTCGCTCGCGGAGCACGAGGGAAGTGGTGGCTGGCTTGAGCTTGCCTTCTTTGTCGTGCTCTTCCGGCGGCGCGGTGTTGGGGAAGGGGAGCGCGTCGGCCGCAAGCGAGAGGTTGGGCTCGTCTTGGTTATTGAAAAACGCAAAGAGCTGGTAGTAATCGCGTTGACTGATGGGATCAAACTTGTGGTCGTGGCACTGGGCGCATCCGACGGAGAGCCCCAGCCACACGACGCCTGTCGTTGCCACGCGATCAAACACGCTGTCGATGCGAAACTGCTCCTTGTCGATGCCGCCTTCCTGATTGATGGCGGTGTTGCGGTGGAAGCCCGTGGCGAGCTGCTGGGAGAGTGTGGCGTCGGGGAGGAGGTCACCGGCGAGTTGTTCGATCGTGAATTGATCGAAGGGCATGTCGCTGTTGAAGGCTGCGATCACCCAGTCGCGCCAGGCCCAGATCTCTCGGGGGCCATCGATCGAGTAGCCATTGCTGTCGGCGTAGCGGGCCATGTCGAGCCACCACCGGGCGAGTCGCTCGCCGTAGTGTGGGCTGGCGAGGAGCCGATCGACGGCCGTCTCGTAGGCGGCATCGGGATTCGTTGACCAGGCGTCGAGGAAGGCGTCGAGTTCGGCCAGGCTCGGAGGCAGACCGATGAGGTCCAGGTGTACGCGACGCAGGAGCGTTTCCGGCGACGACTCTGGAGAAAAATCGAGGCCGTGGTCATGCAGCCTCGCTGCGGTCCAGCGGTCAACTGGGTGGGCGATGCCGACCACCTCGGGGAGCGGTGTGGCGGTGGGCGCTGCAAAAGCCCAGTGACGCTGAAACTTGGCTCCGGCGTCGATCCAGTCGCGGAGCACCTGTTTCTGCTCGGCGGAAAGCGAGTGGCCGGAACCAGGCGGAGGCATGACGAGGTCGTCGTCCTCACTTTCCACACGGGCGATCAGTTCACTCGCCGCCGCGTTGCCCGGCACGATGGCGGTGGCGCCCGATTCAAGGGCGACGGTAGCAGCCTCGGCGACGTCGAGCCGCAGGCCGGCCTCACGGCTCTCGGCGTCGAAGCCGTGGCAGGCGAGGCAGTTCGCAGCAAGGATTGGCTGCACATCGCGGGTGAAGTCGATGTCGGCGGCTGACAGGTCGCCGGCGATCATCAATCCCACCACCGCAGCATGCAGCAAGGCGGGCCTTGCCATGCCGGACCAACACCGTGCGTTTCCTCTCTCCACAGACCTTCTCTCCCCAAAACTCTCGCGTGTGACCGCCCACGAACCTCTCTATCGTAGCCAGCAATCCTGCGCGACCGCATCCCAACGGTCGTCTGCGACCGGGTTCCATCGTATTTTTTGGGTCGTGTCATGCGGGTGCGAGAGCCCCGCCGCAGCCGTTTTCTCCTCTCGGAGGCGTTCTTGATGTCGGAGACGCGCGTGTCGCTCGGTTGAGCGAGGGTGACGACGTGGCCGTGACGATGGGCGAGGGAATCGACATGGACGAGACCACGGCGCGGCATCTGGCGTGTCTCACCCGGGAGACGCCCGTGGCCTGGCGGCAGTAAGGCTGTGACCTCGATTCTGTGGACTGGCGGCAGATGG
>JBMTLP010000605.1:0-2277 GCA_049433245.1 Pirellulales bacterium | reverse complement strand
CCGGCGATCACCGTGTGCGTTCCCACTCGGATCCGTGCCCCCAACATGCAACGGACCTTAAGTATGCGAGCAATCGGCAACCTTCTCTGGTTCATCCTTGGCGGCTTTTTCATGGGGCTCGCCTGGTGGATCTTTGGGGTGCTCGCGCTGGTCTCCATCATTGGCATCCCCTGGGCCAAAGCCTCTTTCGTGATTGGCCAGTTTGCCTTCCTGCCGTTTGGGCGGGAGGCGATCAGCCGTCGAGAGCTATACGGCGCCAACGACATCGGCAGCGGGCTCCTGGGGCTTGCCGGTAACGTCATCTGGTTCATCTTCGCGGGCGTTTGGCTGGCGTTTGGCCACATTCTATCGGCCATCGTCTGCTTCGTGACAATCATCGGGATCCCGTTCGGCATCGAGCACCTGAAGATTGCCGGTATCTCGCTCGCACCGATCGGCCAGACGATCGTTTCCTCAGAGGTTGCGGAGGCCGCCAGGATGATCGACGCCGAGCGGACGCTGGACAGACTCAGAGCGGGAGAGTGATTCCCCGCCCGACGGCTCCCAGTAGCAGTCCGCTAGCTAGAACAGCGTAGCTCCGACGATCGCCTGAGCCAGCATCACTTCAATCTCACCTGCTTCGCAATCAATGCTGGATGACCGCACGACGCATCCGTTCGAATACCGCCGTCACACGATTGGTTTCGGCCGGAGCGTATTGCGGCGGGTGCTCCTCAGTCGGTCTGTCCTCCACGACCGTCTCAGCCTCAGGCCTCACGGCCGCCATTTTAGGGGCCAGCGTGCGAATGGTCGTGAGTGCGGCGAGGGCCTTCTCGTGGCGGCGATGGGCACGCTGCGACGCATCGAGGTGAAAGCTCGGCAGCTCCTTACCTTTGGTAACGCACCGTGCCGTAATCAGGGCATGAAAGCCCTGCTCGAGATGTCCTGTAACCACCTGGTCGATCATCAATCGCTCGAGATGCGTTCCGCTGCCCTCAGCGACCAAACCGTCTCGCAACTGAACTGTGTTGCGAATAATCAATTCCTTGCTGTAGAGGTCGGAGCCTGCCAGAGCAGCGATCCACTCTTTCTGGATCATCGCGGTGACGCGATCTTGGTCTCCAAAGCAATCCGGGTAATCCTGCATCGCTTGCCGAAGGGTGACCAACGCGTCTCGATCACCTTGGCGGCAGCGACGGATCACCTGTTCTAAGCTCACCTCCTCAGTAACGATTTCGCCTGACTCGTCCATGGGGGCCGCCTCCGGCTGTCTCTCGCATTCGGCTCGCTTGATCATCTGAAAACTCCTTCTTTTTCGCCATCCGCGGGAACCGCTGTTGTGGAACCCCGCGGCGATTAGTGTCGCCTCACAAAGGGAATGTGCTGCTCGTGCGTGGTCTGCTGCGACGGAATCCAGGTCACGGAATAGCTGCCGAAGCTGCGAATCTCTCAGCTTTTGGGCTGCTATTAACTCCAGTCGTAGCGACTCCACGTGAGCACGAAGCCCGTAGCCGAAGTACTTCCGGCCGACGGACCCGTCGTGTCTTCGCTGGGAGAGATAAAAGTAGCGGCGGCCGTTTTGACGTGTTTCCCAGGCCATCGTTGTTCTATGATATAAAAAAGTCCCGCTTGGTTAAAAAACACATTTGTAAACCATAATATAAAACTGGTGCTTATTAATATATACGAGTCGCACGGAATTTCGTGGCACTGCCGCTTCTTTGAGGGGCACGCTCGTGGGGTAGATTGGCCGCATGGACACACTACGAACCCACTATGCCCGCCTCCTGGAGCTCAATGACTCTTGGGAGGTGGCTGACGTTGCCCTGTCTGTCGAAGAACACCGCGTTGAGATTCGGCTCAAGTCGGTTGGAGGCCGAGTTCAGTGCCCCGAGTGCGGACAGGCGTGCGGAATCGCCGACCATGCTGAGGAACGCCGTTGGCGGCATCTCGACACCATGCAGTTTGTCACGGAACTCGTGGCTCGCTTGCCGCGGTGCCGTTGCCCTGAGCATGGCGTGAAGACGGTCATTCCGCCGTGGGCCGCCAAGCATTCTCGGTTCACGCTGCTTTTTGAATTGCTGGCAATCGAGGTGATCAAAGCCTGCCGAACTGTGGAGGCGGCAGCGAAGCTGCTGAGGCTCTCTTGGAGTTTTGTGCACACGATCATGGCCCGAGCGGGTGAGCGAGGCCTTGATCGGAGAGATGCCCGAGCGATCGCCCATCGTGGCCTACCCGTCCCCCGCGACGCCGACGGCCGCATCGCTCGCATCCGCTACGTGATGCCCAGGCACAAGG
>JBMTLP010000604.1:0-2286 GCA_049433245.1 Pirellulales bacterium | reverse complement strand
CGAGAAGGACGGCTGGCGGCATGCGTTCCTGTATTCCCGTGATGGGGATGAACTCGCGACCCTCACCCCAGGTGCCTATGACATCATCGAGCGAGGTCCTGTCGATGAAGCAGCCGGATGGTTTTATTTCTACGCCTCCCCAGACAACGCCACGCAGAAATACCTCTACCGCGTGGCGTTGACAGCCACGGGTGAGCTTGAGCGAGTGACGCCAACCGACCAACCCGGCACGCACGACTACAACTTTTCGCCAAATCTTGCGCATGCCATCCACACGTTCTCCACGATCAACACCCCGCCGGTCGTTTCACTCGTCTCGCTCCCGAATCACGATCTGATCAAGGTGTTGCAAGACAATCAGGCGATCCAAACGGTCCTTGATGAGTGGGGGCTCCCGCCCACGGAGTTCATCACGATCGAGACAGAGCCCGGCGTGTTGATGGATGCTCTGGTGATGAAGCCTCGCCACTTCGATCCTCAAAAGAAGTATCCCGTACTGGTGTACGTCTATGGAGAACCGCATGGACAAACCGTGCTCGATCAGTGGGCCGCTGGACAAAGCCTGTTTCACCGCGTGATCACCGACCTGGGCTACGTCGTGGTGTCGATCGACAACCGCGGAACTCCGGCGCCCAAAGGAGCCGCCTGGCGACGGTCGGTCTTTGGCAGTCTTGGCCCGCTGTCCACCGAAGATCAGGCCGCGGCGATCGAGAAACTTGGTGAGATGAGGCCCTTTGTCGACTTGGAGCGGGTTGCCATCTGGGGCTGGAGCGGCGGGGGCTCCAACACCCTCAACGCACTGTTCCGCAAACCCAACGTCTACAAGGTGGGGATTGCGGTCGTACCCAAGCCACAGCCGCACCTCTACAACGCCTGGTTCCAAGAAATCTACATGCGGACCCGCGAGGTTAATCCGGAGGGCTATGAGCGATCCGCACCTCTGCATTTTGCTGACGGCCTCGCCGGTAAACTCCTGATCGTCACGGGGTCAGGCGAAACCAACACGCACATTCAGATCATCGAGGGCCTGATCGATCGGCTCGTGGAACTGGGGAAGCCATTCGACTACATGGTCTATCCCAATCGTGACCATGGGCTCAGTGAAGGCCCAGGCTCCCGCGTTCACGTCCGCATGTTGATCGCACGCTACCTCATCGAAAACCTGCCAAGAGCCCCCCGCTGACCACCCCCTGCCCTACTTCGCGAGCGGAATCTCGTTGAGGGTGTAGTAGGCGTTGGGATGCAGCAGAGGTTCCCCTGCGTCTGATCGAAGCGCGGAGGCGTCGAACTCGTGGACGTGCCCCTTCACCAAACCATCCACGCACAGATGCACCGAGAGCCCGTCGTCGGCGACCACCGCCTCGCGCACGTCAGGGACCGTCTGGTCGACCTCGGGGCTGCCGTAGCCCTGCTGATACACGTGTGTGAAGGTGCCAAGTCGCCAGGTGTCGGCTTGGGCGGCGATCTCGCGATCCACCGGCAGCGTGAAACGCAGGTCAAAGCCATCAGCCGCGGCAGTGATCGTGTGAATCTCAAACGGCACCTTGCCGGTCCAGTCGAGCCGCTGCAAGGCATACGCTTCAGGCCCGCGAACGGGCCAGCCACGGTTGGTCCCCCCGCACAGCAGGTCCCCCTCGGGCGTGAACTCGCAGGCCAGGAGCCCTGTGGCCAGGCCCTCACGAAATGGATAGCACGCCCCCTGCCACACCCCATTGACCTGCTCGGTCGTGGCCCGCATCACCACGCTCAGGCTGAAGTCGCCGATAAAGATCTGATTCGCAAACGGACCGAACTTTCCACCGGTGCGATCAACCTGAAATCCGGAGATCGAACGGCCCATCCGGATATACGGAAACACCACGGCATACGGCACCAACTGCGGCACTCGCTCACGTTCCACAACGAGCCGCGAGCGTGTCTCTGGCTCAGGCGGCTTGGGCCCGAGCGCGTCGGTAAGGTCGTACCAGTTGAAACTGACCGGGTGCCCCATGAAGCCGTTTTGCTCGAGCACCTTCAGCGAGCAGGAACCGTTCCAAGGACCTTGGCTCTCGGCATAAAACATCACGCCATGCTCATTGGGCCCAATCCCACAGGGGCTGCGAATGCCGCTACAGACGGGCAGCGTTTGGCCGTCGGGCGTGATCTTCAAGCACCAACCCCGAAATGGCACCTTGCTGTTGTATGACTCGCTCAAACAGAGCGCGACCCACACGTTTCCTTCGGCATCAGGCTTCGATCCAAAGGCAAACTCGTGATAGTTGTTGAAGCCCCAGGCATCGCTGATCG
>JBMTLP010000603.1:0-2286 GCA_049433245.1 Pirellulales bacterium | reverse complement strand
TCGTGCCATTCCCGACCCAGGACCAGCTCGAAGAAAGCGACCTCGACCTGATCGTGTCGGGAAGCGAAGAGTCGGTGCTCATGATCGAAGGCTTCGCTCGCGAAATGCCCGAAGATCGCATGCTTGAGGCGATCGACGAGTGCCAGCGGATCATTCGCGAGCTGTGTCTGATGCAGAAAGAGCTTGCCGAGAAGGTCGGCAAGCCGAAAAAGCAGTACGAGATTGCCGACTACCGTCCTCTGCAGGAGCGGATCTACGGTGGCTACTTGGCTGAGATGAAGAAGGCCAAGGCGATCGAGGGCAAACTCGAGCGAAACGACGCGAGCAAGCAGCTCAAAGATCGGGCTAAGGCGGAAATCATCCCCGATCCCGAGGCTGAGGGAGCTGTCTGTGACGCCCACTTTGCCCACGTCTGGCACGACCTGGAAGAGAAGGCTGTGCGCGAGCTGATCCTCGAAGGTCGTCGGCCTGATGGTCGCGATTCGAAGACGCTGCGACCAATCCACTGTGAAGTCGATCTGCTCCCCCGCGTGCACGGTTCCGCGCTCTTCCAGCGTGGTGAGACGCAGGCCCTGATCACCATCACTTTGGGTACCGGCAAGGATGAGCAGCGGGTTGATGGCCTCTTCGACGAATACTCGAAGAAGTTCATGCTCGACTACTACTTCCCCTCGTTCTCCGTTGGCGAAGTTCGCCCGATCCGTGGCCCTGGCCGTCGCGAAATCGGCCACGGTGCTTTGGCTGAGCGAAGCGTGAAGCCCGTCGTGCCTGATCCCGACACCTTCCCGTACACGATCCGGGTGATTTCGGACATTCTTGAATCCAACGGCTCGAGCTCGATGGCTTCGGTGTGCGGTGCCACTCTCGGTCTGATGGCAGCAGGCGTGCCGATCACCAACCCGGTGGCAGGTATCTCGGTCGGTCTCGTGAAAGAGACGAACGATCGCTGGACGCTGCTGACCGACATCATCGGTGATGAAGATCACTACGGCGACATGGACTTCAAGATCGCCGGTTCACAGGCCGGCATCACGGGCATCCAACTTGACCTCAAGATCGCCGGTATTTCCCGCGAGATCATCAAGGCAACGCTGAGTCAGTCGCGTGAGGCTCGCATGGAGATCCTGCGAAACATGATCTCGGCGATTCGTCGGCCCCGCACCGACATTTCCAGCAACGCTCCTCGTCTGCTCCGCACGCAGATCAATCCGGAGAAGATTGGCCTCCTGATCGGTCCTGGTGGCAAGACGATCCGTGCCATTCAGGAGAGCACTGGGGCCAGCATCGAGGTCGAAGACGACGGCACGGTGACCGTGGCTGCCCACGACGGCGAGAGCGCCATGGCAGCCATGGCAAAAGTCGAAGCCCTTACGGCCTCGATTCAGATCGGCCGTATCTACGAAGGTCGCGTGACGAGCGTGAAGGACTTCGGTGCCTTTGTTGAGCTCGTCCCCGGGAAGGACGGTCTGTGCCACATCAGCGAACTCTCCGATGAGTACGTGTCGAGCGTGGCCGACGTCTGCCAGGTGGGCGACACGATGCGTGTGAAGGTCATCGCCGTTGACGACCAAGATCGCGTCAAGCTGAGCCGTCGTGCTGCCATGCGAGAGCTTGCAGCCGACAACGGCGAGGCTGCTGAAGGCGCACAGACGGAGTCCTCCGAGGAGTGAGCGATCGATGGCGGCGGGTGAGGACACGGGCCGGTCGGTAGCCGATGTCTACTCGGAGCTTTCCGCTCTCGTGGGAGGACTTGCTCACGAGATTCGAAACCCGCTCTCCACGATTCAGCTCAACATGGAACTGTTGGCCGAGGATTTCTCGGACGAGAGTTCCACCGGGCCGCAGCGGCAGCGGGACCGGCGTGCACGTGCAAAAATCGAGTTAGTCCGCCAGGAGTGCGATCGACTGCAACGCCTCCTGGGGGACTTTCTTGATTTCGCACGTCAGGAAACGCTCACGCTCGAGCCTGGGAGCCTCAACGAGGAAATCGAGCAGACGCTCAACTTCTTCGCTGCCAGGGCGGCGGAGGCGGGCGTGGAGGTCGTCCGCTATCTCGATCCCGCGCTCCCGAAGGTTCGCTTCGATCGAGAAACCTTCCGCTCAGCGGTGTTGAATCTGTTGATCAACGCCGTGCAGGCGATGAAGGATGGTGGGCAACTTGTGGTACGTACCCGTGCTTCCGGCTTGGGCGTGCTCCTAGAACTGATCGACACCGGCCCGGGGATGGACGCTGAAACGCTCGCCAAGGCGTTTCGAGAACCGGCGCAGATGCGTAGCCCGCGGGTC
>JBMTLP010000602.1:0-2291 GCA_049433245.1 Pirellulales bacterium | reverse complement strand
ACGCGGCGTGCCTCACTCACCACGCGTTGGAATGCGATCTGCACGCAGGTCGCTCGCGCGGATGGCCGCAAGTTTTTGACGCAGGTGCTCGCGGAACTCGGCCACGATCGCGGCGTGTTCCGGCGCTGCGGCAAGATTTGTGACCTGTTGGGGATCGACGTGCATGTCGAAGAGTTCGATGCCGCCGCTGGCGTCTTCTCCGTACTGGATGAACGCAAAGCGATCAGTCCGCAGCAAGAAGCCCTTGCTCGAGGGGGCGACGGAAAATGCAGCGTCGCGGATCGTCTGCGTTGGGTCACTGAGGAGCGGGGAAAGGTCTCGCCCCTGCAGGCGAGCAGGCACGGGCATTTCGCAGAGACTGAGCGTGGTGGGGAAGAGGTCGAGCAGCTCGACGAGGGAGTCGCAGACCGCGGGTTGCCGGCCCGGGACGCACACGATCAGCGGCACCTGCGCCGACTCATCACGGAGGCTGACCTTTGCCCAAAAATCGTGCTCACCGAGGTGATAGCCGTGGTCGCTCGTGAAAATCACGATCGTGCGGTCGGCCTGTCCTGACGCATCGAGGGCGTCGAGTACCTTGCCGACCTGGGCATCCATGTAGCGAACGGATGCGTAGTAGCCGGCGATGGCCTTCTTCTGTTTTCGCTCGTCCATCTGCATGTTCTTGCTCGTTTTGTAGTTGATGCCTGCTTTCGGGATGTCATCCCAGTCGCCGGGAAACTTGGGCGGCAGCGTCATCGACGAGAATGGTCGGAAGGGCTCGTAATAACTCGACGGGGCCACAAACGGCACATGCGGCCGCACAAAGCCCACGGCAAGGAAGAACGGCTGGCCGGCGTGTGCGCGGAGCAGGTCGCATGCCTGGGCGGCTGTCTTGCCATCGGAATGCACGGAGTCGTCGCCGTCGGCTTCCACCACCACAAACGTGTTGCCACCCACAACGGGCTTCGTGCCGTCGGGGTTGCCTTCGAGGGTTTCGCCGACGCCCGCTGCCTGCCACTCGGGGCCAGGGCTGTTGAAACGCTCGGTCCACGACTGCGGGTCGTCGGCACCGTCGTCGCCCTTCTCGATACCGCCCGGCACACCCATGTGGAAGATCTTGCTCACCCTCGCGGTGTAGTAGCCGGCGTTCTTAAAGGCCTCAGCCCAGGTCTCGCGTTCGCCGATCTGCGGTCGGGGGCTCGTGTAGCCGAGCACGCCGGTCGCATGCGGATAGTAGCCACTCATGAACGATGCTCGCGAAGGGCCGCAGTACGTGCCCTGACAGTAGGCACGCGTGAAGCGAGTGCCGCGTGCGGCCAGCTGGTCGATGTGCGGCGTGTGGCAGATCTGGTTGCCGTAGCATGACAGCGCGGTGGAGGTCAGATCATCCGAAATGAGAAACAGCACGTTCCAGGGTTGTTCGGCAGCGCGTGCGATGTTGGCGGAGAAAGCCAGGCAGCAGGAGAAGCAAGTGATCAGGAGAGTGATCGCTCTGCCAGTCAAGATGCTGGTGGGGTATCGCATCGAAATCTCCACGTGGGCTGGCGACTTGACCTGCACGAGCATCCGCTCTGCAATGGTCAGCCTTGAGTGTAGGCGGTCGCTTGACGGGAATCACATGGGCAGGTGTGCCTGGCAGCAACGCGAACAGGGGGAACGATGAACCGATGGCAGAGAGGGATCGCGAGCATCTTGGCGTTCGGGCTACCGATGGCCTTGGTTGGAGGCAGCGCGGTTGCTGCCGAGTTGCGGCCGAATGTGATCGTGATCCTGACCGATGACCAGGGCTCGGTCGACGCTGCGTGCTACGGGTCCGCTGACCTGCAGACGCCGGCGATTGACGCGCTGGCGGCCCGCGGGGTGCGGTTCACGCAGTTCTACGCGGCAGCCCCAGTCTGTTCGCCATCGCGAGCCGGGCTCCTGACCGGTCGGTATCCGGTACGGGCGGGGATGCCGGGTAATGCGGGGGCTCCACCGAGTGAAGCGATCAGCGCACTGGAGGACGTGCGTGACCAGGCAGGGTCCGCTTGGGCCCAGCAAACAACGATAGCGGAGGTGTTTCAGGCGGCAGGTTACGCCACGGCCCACGTTGGCAAGTGGCATCTCCATGCGCATGACGGTGCTCGGCCACTCGATCAGGGCTTCGAGCAGTCGTTTGGTCACATGGGCGGCTGCATCGACAACTACTCGCACGTCTTCTACTGGTCCGGGCCGAACCGGCACGACCTGTGGCGGGGAAACACACGTGTGCGGGCGACCGGGGAGTTCTTCCCGGATCTGATGGTGCGGGAGGCGACGGCGTTTATGGA
>JBMTLP010000601.1:0-2296 GCA_049433245.1 Pirellulales bacterium | reverse complement strand
CACCACCGCCACCGCCAAGAGCAGCACGACGATCAGGCTCCTCTCCTCGTTAAAGTCCGCGGAGATCACCAGCAGGTTCAGGGCAAACACACCCATCCAAAGCTGACCCGCCATGTCACCCCACTCGGCGGGAAACAGCATGCACGCCAGCGACACGATCCACACCGGGTAGAAAAAGATCACCTTCGGCATCGGCCGCACGATGACCTCGAGTTTGTGCCAGCCTTTATCGTCCGTGGTTCCGCCAGTGGACGGGAGTGCGTCGTCAGCCATGGTGTCGCTTCCTGAGAGGAAATGAGGTTGTCGTGAGAGTACCAGACCCGCGACACGATCGGCCACGCGGATCACCGGCCCGATGACACGGAGGCCCGAGAGGAAGGGGTTCCCGACGGTGCCGTGCCCCGCGCTCCAGTTTCCACCGCCGCCTCCACCTCCTGCTGCCGCTGCCGCCTCCGCAACCAGCGGACAATCGGCGCGAATGTGACGGCGACCGTCATCTCGTAGAACGTCGGAGGGACGGGCTGCTCGCGAGTGTCGCCCACAATCGATCGCAGCAAGAGCGCCATGGGGCAGGGGGGCAGTTCGGCGGCGGTCCGGCCGGTGAAGTCGATCCAGGCGTGGCGAGCCTGTTCCTCGACATACTGCACCGCTGCGGTCACACGCTCGCCGTAGCGGAGTTTCGTGAGGCGGTGCTGCTCCCGGTGCTCCCGATGCAACCGATAGGTCTTTCGATTCTGAATTGTCTTGGAGATCGCCGCCCCAAGCAGCGTGGTGCCCACCGCGATCGCCAGAGAAACGGTCGTCAGCCGGGTGTTGGGCGCGCCGTTGGCGGCCTCTTCAACCGCCTTTTCCGTGAATCCAGCCACACCTTTAAACAGCAACCCGGCAAACGCTCCCACACCGATCAGGATGCCAACTTTCGCCGTCGCCCCCCACACGCCCGCCGTCAAGCCGATCGCCACCTCTCGCCCCATGTCGCGGTTGTATTCGTCATCCGCGAGTCGGAGCTCTCGGTCGTACTGCTCCCGAGAGGTGTAAATCAACTCGGCAGCGGTGAAAGCGATCGCCTCGATCCGATCGAGGAACAGACCCTCTTTCGTGGTGGGCGGATGCGCATCGTTGAGCGCGAGGAAATGCTCCCAGAGCCGGCGCATCGCCTCCCGCTCGTGCGGCGATTCCGCCGACTTCATCAAAAACGCCACATACGACAACTGAATGACGTAGTCAGGCGTGAGGACGGTGAGGTCTGTTCCCGCCGCTCCGCCAAGGTGGGGGGCTGGGACCACAACCGGTGCAACCGCCTCGCGTGCGTCCGCCATACGTGCCATCCATCCTTGGTGCGACTTAGTTGCGGTTCAGTGTTTCCAGCCAGGTGACAAGATTCACCAGATCATCCGCCGACATGGTCGCCGCGAGGTCGGCCGGCATCAGCGACACCGGCTGCTTTACGAGCTCATCGAGGTCGTCGGTTTTGATCGTGGTATCGATGCCGTCGGCAGCACGGATCACGACTTCCGTCGGCGTCTTGGAGATCAATAGCCCGCTGACCGTCTGACCATCCGCAGACAGGGCCGTCCACGTTTCGTAGTTATGGCTGATCGCGGCTGAGGGAACGAGGATCGCCTCGTAGAAGGCTGCTCGTGACAGTTTGCGGCCGATTCCGGAGAGCTCCGGCCCAACCATCTTGCCCTCATCGCCAACCTTGTGGCACTTGATGCACGTGCCCACACCCATAAACACCGCCCGGCCGGCCTCGGCGTTGCCGCTGCGGTTCACGAGATCGGCCACCGGTGGCAGGGCAGCGCCTCCGAGAGCCTTTGGCATGGGCAGCACGCCCGCGGCCTCGCCACGGATGTCACCCCATGGGCAGGCGGAAATCGCCGCCGCCGCCATTTCGGCCAGCGGTCCTTCCAGTTTGCCGTCCTGTGCCTGCCGGATCAGCGAGCGGCACCCACGCTGCGATTTGGCAGCGCCTCGAATTGCCGAAGCCCGCCGAGCAAGCGGAGCGTCGCTGTCATACACCACGCTCTGCAGCAGTTGCATGCAGGCGTCGTCTGGCCTGAGCCCCACTGCCTCCAGCAGCCGCGCTGAGCCGTCATCGTCTGCGAGAATGCCGCGTCGCACGACGTCTGCACCGCCAAGACTGAGAGCCACTCGGGCGGCATCGCCAGCCACGCCGTCGTCTGTGCCGGCAAGAGAGGCAAACTCCAAGAGTTCACCAACCCGATCGGCCAGCCCAAACCTTCCCACGATGTCCACAAATCGTCCGGTCCCCCGCGTGTGATCGCAGGCAAGG
>JBMTLP010000600.1:0-2299 GCA_049433245.1 Pirellulales bacterium | reverse complement strand
CGATCTCGACCCCGACGTGCGAGGGGGGGACGTACTCCGCCCATGGGTCGGACCCGGCCACCTCCTTCTGTCCCAGGCTGATGGCGTACATGCGGGGCCGCAGGTCCATGCCCCAGATGGTCTTCGTGCAGAGCTCTCCGATGTAGAACCGCAGGTCGGGGGCGTTGAGGTCGCGCCGCCAGCAGGCCAGGAAGTTCTTCAGGTTGCGACCGTAGTGCTCCATGTAGTCGGCTTCAAACATGTCGTTTTCACCCTGGTGCCACATGAAGCCTTCGAGCCTGTAGGGGATGCCCTGCTGGTCGAGATCAGCAAGGGCGTCACGGATCGTTTTCAGAGCCAGCGGATACATCTCGAAGCCGGAGGGGGCGTCTGGATTCCAATCGCCACCGAGATGCGTGCCTCCGGCGGCGACCTTGATGATGGCGATCGGAGCACTCGTGTGCTTGGTGACGGTGGCCGCGAAACTCAGTTCGGGTCCCACCGTGTCGTTGACCGGCTGCAGCGTCGTCCACCCATCGGACGTGGTTTTTTGCTCACGGCCGAGGCAGTAGGCGAAGCGGACAGCTGGCTGAGGCTCTGACAGTCCGGCAAAGGGAGGAAAGTTGTCGATGTCCGCTACCTTCGAGTCAGACCCGACCATGTTGGACTGTCCGGCGAAGATGAAGACCCGCGTGGTGGTACTGTCTTCGGCCAGGAGCGGATGCATAGGGGATGCCAGGGTGGCCACGAAGGCCAAGAGGATCCGGTTGATTGCGGCCCAGATGCGAGTGTGGTCCATGAGTCCCTCAACGTTGTGTGAGTTGTTTGGATGAAAGAGCGGTTTAGCCCCAAAAACCGACGAACTGCTCAGCGGTCGGAACACCCAGCGGAAACTTCATGCTGTGTGGATGCTCAGCAATACCTGCGAGCTGGCGAAGGGCAACGTGCATATGCTCCGGGCGGACGCGGATTCCGGTGGGGGCTGAGGTGGTGAGCGAGGTTGGAGAGAAGGGCACTGCAAACTGCCGCTCGTCCGTCTTCCCGATCACGCGGTTGCCCACGATCCCAGGCCCGAGAAACATGATCGAGCCAATCGACCAGTGATCCTTGCCGTTGCCGCTGTTGTAGTCGGGCGTCCTCCCCATCTCGCTTTGCATGATCACCACAAGCTTGTCGCGGATCTGCAGATCTTCAGCGCGATGCAGCAGGTAGGTGATCCCTTCGAGCAACTCGGGGATCAGCTTCATCTGGTCGGCATCGTTGTTGGCGTGGCTGTCGAACTGACCGATTGAGATGTTGGCAGACACGCAGACGCCTGCCTTGAACGAGGCGAGGGCAATTTCGGCCTGCTGCGCGAGACGTTGCTTGGGGGATTCCTTGGGGATGTGCGGGCCGATGCGGGCGAGTGACTTGGAGTTGGCCTGCGCGGCGTAGAGCATGTTCTCTGCGCGGGCCTGCCGGGGGAGACGCGGCAGGCCCTGCTGCTCGGTGTAGTGCTGTTCGAGCGTGTGCTCGATGGCACGCAGGGCAAAGTCGTCGTGGTACGGCGACGCCTCGTTGCCATCGATGGCGTCGGCGTTGGCCACGCGTTTGAGCGATGGCAGGTAGGGCACACGCGACATGGCCACGAGGTTGCCAGTGGCGGAGTAGTTGCCAAAGGTGAGGAAGGCGAGCGGGCAGGTCGGGGCTTTGCAGGCAGCGACGAGGGCCGCAAAGGTGGGATAGGCAAGGCTGTCGAGCTTGCCGGTGGCCATGTACCGCGAACAGGGCGCATGGTTGTTGACCGAGTAGTCGAGGCCGTTGAACACCAGCAGTTCGTGACCGAACTCACGGTAAAAATCTTCGTTGCTTTGCCCTGCGGTGCGGTGCTTGGCTGTCGGTGCGAAGGCGTGGTTGCCGTGCGTGCAGATGTCGCCTGCTTCGTAGAGCCGATTGATCCCGCCGGTGCCTTTGGGATCCATCAGGTACGTGGTGTCCCAGCCCCCAGACGCGTTGAACACTACATAATAGGGGCCTTCATACCCCGGCAGGTCGTCCTGCTCGGCCGCCCAGCTTGCGGAACGATTCCCCTGCAGCGGCACGGCAAGGCCAAGCCCCACCGCCGCGCAGTGTTTGAGGAAATCACGTCGCACCAGTCACCTCCTGCATCGCTCGGCATGTGGCCGGCACTTGAAGCCGCGGCCTCCTCTGCGACCTACTCATAGAGAAACTCCCGACGCCGCAGCAGGTAGGTGACGACGCCACGCCACGCGCGAACTGTGTAGTGCGGATCGTCGACTTCGCGTTCGAGCCCTTGTCGACAGGCCCAGGTTTCGCGGGG
>JBMTLP010000599.1:0-2301 GCA_049433245.1 Pirellulales bacterium | reverse complement strand
TGGGGAGTGCAGGATTCGAACCTGCGAAGGCAATGCCATCAGATTTACAGTCTGACCCCTTTGACCGCTCGGGAAACTCCCCGTCTTGCACGTTCGCGAGGTGCCCGTCACCAGGAACCGTTCGCGTTTCTCCTTCTCAATCAACCTGCGTATCGGCGGGGTGATCCCGTCGACGCCATCCCGGCTGCTTCCTTCGTTCCAGGTGGTGGAAGCCGTTGCCAGCCACCCGCGAATTCCGCGACATCGAACTCTCAGCCACATTCTCAGCCACTGCAAGCCAGCCGGAGGGCCAAGACTCGCATGCGGGAGACTGGGGTGATGGGGCTCGAATGCCCAAGCCCGAGTGAGCTAGCGGCGGGAGTTGAACCCGCAACCTGCTGATTACAAATCAGCTGCTCTGCCAATTGAGCTACGCTAGCGGTCATTTGGACCGCGAATCGGTCAAGTGTACGGAATCACCACTCGCATGCAAGACGGACCATTTCAGTCCTGGAAAGCGAGTTGGATCATGGAAAAGTCGTCGCTCATATCGCTGCTGCCCGAGATCTGCCGGATCTGATCGATCAGCTGATCCATGCGGTTTTCCGGGCCATTTTTCGGGGCGACCAGGGCCGCGAGGAACTCGGGAAACTTCCACATCGTGCCATCCGGCCGGCTGATTTCGAACGCACCGTCGCTGTAGACGAAGAGTTTTGCCTGCGGCGGGAGCGTCAGCCGCTCTGATCCGTAGCTCAGTCCGTCGACCACGCCGATCAGCGGGCCGTCTGATTCCAGCATTTTGGGGGCTTCGAGGCCCTCGCCGATCAGCACCGCGGCGGGGTGTCCGCCGCCTGCCCAGCGAAGTTCGCGGGTGGTGGCGTTAAACACGCCGTACCAGATGGTGAAGAACATGTCGTTCTGCTTTTCCATCGGGAAGGCCCGGTTGAGGGCCTCCAGGACCGAGCCTGGATCGTGGAAATCGGTCTGGGCGAGTGAGCCGCTGCGAAGAGCGTTGAGGGCCGACACGCTCAGCAACGCTGCGCCCACCCCGTGGCCGCAGACGTCGAGCAGGTAAATCGCCGTGCACTCATCGTCGAGGGCGTGGTAGCCAAACGCGTCACCTCCCAGATCGGCCGACGGGATGAACCGCCAGTCGACGCTGGCGCCCGCGAGTTCCTGCGGCGGCGGGAGCAGCGACCGCACGTAGTGGGCGGCGGTGGCGAGGTCGTCGGAGAGTTTCTGCTGGCTGGCCTTGAGGGCGGTGAAAGCCTCGTTGCGTTCCTGCAGGGCAACGTAGCCGCGGGAGTGGTAGCGGGCCCGGGCGATCAGTTCCAGCCGGTCGGGCAGTTTCACGATGTAGTCGTTGGCGCCCACCGTAAACGCCTCCGCCTTCACCGCCGGCTCTTCCTTCGTGGAGAGCACGATGATCGGCAGTTCGCGAAACCGCTCATCGCTGCGGAAGCGGCGGACAAGCTCAAGCCCGTCGATTTCCGGCATCACGAGGTCGAGCAGCATCACCGTGGGCCCGATCGCGGCGGCCGTATCGATCGCCTCTGCCGGATTTTGGCAGTAATAAAACTCGATACCGGCCTCGTCGAGGAGCATCCGGCGGACGGCCTCCCCGATGATCGGCTGGTCGTCCACGAGCAGGACGCGGGCTCCGTCGAGGGACGGCCGGACTGCAGGGGTGGTGAGAGGGCTGGAGGTGGAAGCGGCTGCGTGCATGCCGGGCGGGCCTTGGGGAAATGCGAAACGTTGTCCGCTGGCCCCACAGCCTACCCGCCCGGCGGTGGTCTCTAGAAGCCACTCGCGGGGGGAACCGCAGCGCGTGGCGGGCAACCGAGGTTGGCAGTTGCAGGAGCGGGCGTGGCGGCGTCGAATTGGCGTCGGCCCGGCCCTCTTCGCCCGCCGGCACATTTCATGAGGGGAAGCATGAGCAGCAACTCCACCGACCCGCCCCCAACGTCAGCCCCAACGATCACCGCGGAGCAGATCGAAGGGCTCGGCGTGTTCTACCTCGGCACACGGACCGACCCTGCGTCGACCGAGGCGGCAGACCGTTCCGCTGCGGTGGAGCCCGTGCTGCTGGATGCCAAGCAACTCACCACGCATGCCGTGTGCGTGGGGATGACCGGCAGCGGGAAGACTGGGTTGCTCGTGAGCCTTCTGGAGGAGGCGGCGCTCGACGGCATTCCGGCTGTGGTCATCGATCCCAAAGGCGACCTCGGGAGCCTCTTGCTCACGTTTCCCGATTTGGCCCCCGCCGACTTTCAGCCCTGGGTCGACCCCGATGCCGCGGATCGCGAGGGCCTAACGCTCGAG
>JBMTLP010000598.1:0-2304 GCA_049433245.1 Pirellulales bacterium | reverse complement strand
TCGTGATCGATGGCCTGCTGCTTCCCTCGCAGCAAAAACTGCATCACAGGCTCATCGAGCCGTGTGGAAAATGGACCGTCAGTGCCCTCGATATCCACCACGAGGCGGCAGTGTTGCCAATCAGCTAGCGTGATATCAAAGCCGTCGAAGTCACGCGGTGGCGTTTGGCCAAAGCCCACCTCTTGGCGATCGATGCGGAGCCCTAACTGCGGATCGACATCGTCGCACAGCGAGGCCACGTGCACGATTTCGCCGCAGCCTTCCGCCGCGCCGCTGTCGGGCACCACGCGAATCGCTCCTCGCCAACTGCGATCAAGCCCTCCCCCCCAAGCGATGCGGATCGTGACCGGCGGGGGCGACTGCGGCGGCAAACTCTTCCCCCACAAGTCCTCGGCCCAGCCCTGCCGGAGGCCACCAAGGAGCGCGGAGAGACACACCGACACCAGCACGTACGAGACAAACGCTCGAACGCCATGTGGGCGAAGGGTGGTTCGCGTTAGGAACGACATCGCAAGCAAACAGCTCGGAGGAACTCCCTATGTCGACTCCGTCACGAAGCCGATCGGGGGCGGGGATGGTAGCGATCGCCGACAGCAGCGACAAAGCCGCTTTTTCGAGGAAAACCCGCTGCAATTCGGCGATCCGGCCCCGATTTCTCCCGATTTTCTGCCTCACAACTGCCGCAGCAGTTCCTCCACCACGTTCGGGCAGCGGTCAGCCACATCACACTGCTCAAAGAAGTCGTCGGGCTTCGCGTAGAGCCTCGCGCGGGGTGGCTCAGCAGGTTCCCCCGCGGGGCCCTCCAGCGGATGCTCCACCACCAACCGCCACTCGTCTGTCAGCAACGACCTGCCCCGCTGCGTCGTACTGATGACTCGGTCACACGGCGAGCAGTCCCAGTTTTCTAGGAGCCTCCCTAGCCGCGATCCCCCTTCTCCGGCGAGTTCCTCTGCAAGAAACGCCCCCACATCATCCGCCGTGAGCAGCCCACCATACCGCTGGCCCGCCATCCGCCCTCCAGCGTCTGAGATGATCACTGGCATCTGCACGAGGTCGCCATAAGGCAGAAGGCGAGCGGACTCGTTCCCGTTGGCGGGCAGCGGAAGACCAAGCTGTCCATGCAGCCCCAAGGGCATCCCACGCAATCCGAGCACCACGATCGTCCATCCGTTCTGGCCTTCATCGAGCACGTCGACCAGCCGACCGAGCATCCGATCCGCCAGCATCACCTGCCCCGCAAACGACTGACGCACACCGAGAATCAAATCCGGGTCGGCATCCCCAGCGAGGCAGTAGGACGGAATCGTTGCCAGCCGCGGCGGCTCCGGATCCTCCTCGCCAACCAGTTCGTCGCGAAACGCCAGCGGCGCATCCCACGCCACCCCGAGGCTCCCGGCATGACACCACAACACGCCCCCCTGTTTTCCCACCGTTGCTTCCGCGTCGGCTGCTGCTGCGAACAGATGCCAGAGCGACGCGTCGTCCTCGTCCTCCACACACTGCCGCGTCGCTCCGGCCGGCTCTGTGACCACCCGCCCAAAGCAGGCTGCCAGCGGCCAACGCGCCAGCTCCTCGCTGTCGGTCACCAACACCGACTCCGCCAGGCCCGCGGCTTCACGCCGCTGACACACCGGACCAATCAGCGACTGGAGCGTGGCAGCAAGATCTCCCCCCGACGCCATCGCCGCATCGAGCACGACGCCTCTGGCTGCTAACCGATCGAACGCGGGCGTAGCGAGCCAGGTGGCACCCCAGGTGGAGAGCATCCAGGCCGGAAGCCAGTCGAACGTGACGACTGCCAATCGGCGATCGGGTCGGTTGAATGGAGACGTCGTCATAGATACCTGGACCAGGGCCCACCGGCGGGTGGAACAAAAGATGAAAACAGCTTTGCGGACGTTTCCTGCCGATGCAGCAGAGGCTATCGTATGGGCCGTCAGTGTGTCGAAAACCGCTGTGCAAGAAACGTGACCACCAGGACCACCCCGATGCCTCTCCCCACAACTGTTCGCACGTCACCTCTGGCAACGCCCGTTTCCCGCCGCAGTTTCCTGGAAGCCGCCGGCTGCGGCCTCGCCGCCTGCGGTCTCTCCCTCGGCATGGCGGCCTCGCGGGCCCACGCCGCTGACGCCCCACTGTTTGAAATTTCCATCGCCGAATGGTCGCTGCACAAGACACTCTTCGCCGGCAAGCTCGACAACCTCGACTTTCCCAGAGTGGCGAAGGAGCGGTTTGGAATACATGCCGTTGAGTACGTCAACCAGTTCTTTAAGGACAAGGCCAAGGATGCCGCCTACCTCAGCC
>JBMTLP010000597.1:0-2307 GCA_049433245.1 Pirellulales bacterium | reverse complement strand
GAGAAACGGTGTTAGCGAACCCGCTCGGGCTCGAACCACGGCCAAACCGCGACCAATAGCGATTCTCTGGTTAGCGAAGTTGGTATCACCAACAGGCGCACGTACGCTCAGCAGTACGTCTCCAATCTCAGCGATCTTCGATGGCGCCGATCCCTCTGTGTCGCTGGATCGTGTGCAGCCAGCGGCGGCTATGGCTGCCGAAGGCCCCAGTGACCCTCCTGCTGCATCGGCGTCTCCGATCGGGCCTGACGAAGTGCCGTTTTCCACCGCAGTTGCCGGCTTGCTCGTGGAGAACTGCCAGCGATGCCATGGCGGCGGAAATCCTTCGGCTGGCTTCAGCGTGGCCACCTTCAACGACCTCGCGGAGTCGGGCGTGATCGAGCCCGGCCGGGGGGCCGAGAGCCTGCTCGTCCGCAAACTCGTGGGGGTCGACATCGATGGCCAGCGGATGCCGCGAGGTCGTCCGCCACTCGATGACGACACGATCGCCATCATCCGCAAGTGGATTGATGAGGGAGCCAAACTCGACATGCTTGAAGGAACGGCAGAACTCTCGCGGATCGCGAGTGAAGGCCGGTCTCAGACCCTCTCGCACGAGGAACTGCGGACGCTGCGGTTTGCTGAGGCGCCGCAACTCTGGCGGCGGGGGATCGTCGACGAAGAGGCCGCTGTCGAAATCCGCGGAAACCTGTGCGTTGTTGGCAATCTCGACGGCGCAAGGTTGGCGTCAGCTGCCGATGCTGCGGCTGAGGTCGAGGAGAAACTGCGGCGAGAGCTGAGGCTGGATGGTCCTCTCGCGAAAGGGGGGGCGGCCGTCTTGGTGTTCGCTCGCGGCTTCGACTTTTCCAACTTTTGGCAAAACGTCTTGGGGCGCGAACGACCTCGAGGCTTGATGGGATATGCGGACGTGTCTGGGGACGTGGTGTATGCCGCAGTCGCGGTCGATGGTGATGTCGACAACCAGCGGCTGATGCTCGCAGCCGAACTCACTGCGGCAACCCTGCGTGCGCATGGTGCCCCCAGTTGGTTTGCCGAGGCGGCGGGGCGTATTCTCGCCCGCAAGATAGCGCCGGAGGCGTCGGCGATAGAGATCTGGAACGATGCCGAAGTGGTGGCGAAGAACTCGCCCCCGGCGGAGGTGAGCCGCTTTGTCACGGGCCCGCTTACGGCGGAGCAGGTCGCGATCACGTCAGCCATGCTCGGAGCGATCGATCGCGACGGTAATCGGCTCGTGGGGCTCTTGAGCAGGCTCGAAAACGGCGACGACTTCGAGGAAGCTTTCCGCCGCACCTACCGCATGCCGCCTGAACAGATGCTGCAAGGCTGGGGAGCGGGTGGTCGGTAGGCCTCGGGCACGACGCGATAAGTTTTCCACGTGATGCCGTGGCGGCGCGATCTGCGGAGAGCTCGTTCAATAAAGAAGAGGGAGCCTTGGGTCTCGGGGCATGTGATCCGCGGAAGAACTGCAAGAGTTCTCGCCCGTGGCTATACACGCGGCCGAGTCCATAAATCGGCCCCCAACGAGCTTCGCTAAGAGCTCACCGGCATTGAGCGACGACAGCACGGACATGGCAGAAAACTTATCGCGTCGAGCCCAAAGGACGTGACCCAACATTTTCAGTATACGACTTCCGATTCCGTTCGTCGCGACCCCGCTGGCGAACCGAAGCAGGTGAGAGGCCGTGGCAACGGGTTACAGATCGCCTGAGTCGCGATTGTAGGGCTCCATGACCTTCGTGTTCCGCTCCACAGCCAGGACGACGGTCTGCTCTTCCACCCCATCGGATGTGCTCGCCACGATCGGGAGCACCTGCCGCTTGTCGGGCATGTCGAGCCGCACGCGGAAGGTGCCGTCTTCTTGAACCTTTACCGGCTCACCCTGCAAGGTGACGTACGACCCGGGCCTCGTGACGCCAAACACCACCACCTGCGCGTCGACCTCTAGGAGGAAGTCGCTGCGACGGGGCAGACCTTCGTCGGCGTCGGAGCCGGCACTGCCGGCGCGTCGTGCGGCCGGCGGGCCGAGCGGTCGGCGAAGCCGTTCTTCAAAGAGTTCTTGCAGTTCGGTGCTGTTGTTTTCGGGAGAGAAACCGCCACTCATGGAGTAGATCTTGTCGCAGTTCTCCACGATCTCTCCCCAATGGGCGTCGAGCGTGTCGCCCTGCGACGGTGAGGGCGTGGTCACCATGTTGCTGCGCGCCAGGGCGTGAAACCGCCCGGAAACCGCGCGGTAACCCACCTCGGCCCGGCACGTAATCCGGTCGCGAACGTCGATGAACCAGTTTTTTAAGCCGCCATGAATCTCAA
>JBMTLP010000596.1:0-2309 GCA_049433245.1 Pirellulales bacterium | reverse complement strand
CGCTCGATCTGCCGAACAGGATCTTCGTTGTCGACGACCGGGCCGCCGCCATCCTGCGTGAAGCGTTTCTCCACGAGTGGAAAAGCATTTTGGTGATTGACCGGAAGCAGCGAGCCGGTCAATTCCATGCCGGTGCAGGTGGCCATCAGGTGTGAGACGCCGAGCGTTTCGAGGTGAGGGACGTAACTCGAGATGCGGTTGTGCTCGGTGCAGGGGTTGAACTCGAGGTGTTCGCACAGCAGGTTTTGCACTCTCCCAAACTGACTCGAGGTGTTGTCGCCGGAAGGAGTGGAGTGGCTGTGGAAGTCGCTGCTGATCCATCCGGATGTGTCCACGGTGCGACGGAGCGTGGCGGCGAGGGAGGTTTCCTGGCCCGCCTCGACCGAGATGGTGGTGGTCACTGCGTCGTATTCCGGACCGTAGCTGACGATGACGTCGTACCGACCGGGCAGGATGTCTTGGCGAAACCGGCCGTCGTGGCTGTACCGCAGGTTCTTGACGGCGGTATGGCCGCTGTCTGGTCCGAAGTCGGGATCGGGCGTCGCGGGCCCGGCGGCCTCTTCCCCGCGTCCGCGGAACTGCACCTTGCAGGGAATCGGCCCGCCGTTGACGTCGCTGATGGTGGCCACGACAACGCCAGGCAACGGCAGGTCCACGGTCAACTCGGTATCCTGCTGGTCGTTAGACAGCGGCAGGCTTGCGATCGGGCGACCAAGAGCGGCCACAGAGAGACTCCAGTCCTGCAACGCAGCGGGCAGGTGAAGTGGCAGCACGCCCTCCGCGTTTGTCCGTCCGGCTGCGAAACGTTCCCCGTTGTTCGAGGCGGTGATCATCGCTCCTGAAACGGCGCCGTGGGGATCGCGGATGTGCAGCTCGACGCTCCGTAGAGGAGCACCAGTCATTTCGGCCGCTCGGGCTCGCAAGGCCAGGAGGTTCTTGGCGGGAATCAATCGGCGAACGAGTCGCACCTCGCCGCCAGGTGCGATTTCAACTTTCGAATTGCCATCGATCGCGTACCGCAGCGGATCACGGCCATTGCGATTCTTCGCTTTGTCTCCATCGAGGTCGGCAAGCGTCGCATTCACAGGGATCAGACCGTAGGTCTGCCCAAACCACTCGTCGTCCCACCAGGCGACGGCGTGCTCCGGGGCTGCTGCTGCCGTGAAGGTGCGATCGGCCCGGACCCGGTCTTCCAGGGTGATGCTGAGAGGGCTTTCGTGAGGATTGCTATAGCGAGACTCGACCGTCAGGAAGTCGTCGCCGTCGGTAAGTCGGTAGGTGACCGTGACCATCGGTTGGCCAGCGGTCGGCAGCGACGTGGTGGTGAGTTCGACCGTGCGTCCGTGAGCCGCAACGGTCTCACTGTTCCATGAAGAAGAGGCCTGGTCGCCCTCAGCCGCAACCTCCCACTGGCTCATCGCATGCTGGCCTCCACCGGGGTAGAAGGCGCTGAGCTGATCGTTTGGCTCGTCTGCGGTGGTCAGGTCGATCACGCAGCCGCCTACGTTCCGCACGGTCATGTTGGCGTTGCGGCTTGGTGTCGGGGCGGCGATCACGGCCACGACGAGATCGTTGCGGAGCACGGCATCACCCAGAATCCAGTCGGTCTCTTTCCCCTGAGGCACAACTTCGGCATGTTCGCGGCCAGGCAGAAACGACTCGTCGATCGTGTGAATCTCAGCGGCATCGGCAACGAGGGGCGTGCCGTTCATGCCTACGGAGGCCATGAGCATCGGCAACACCGTCGAGAGCCTCCCCAGCCATCGCCGTGGGTTCCACCGTGCCGCCGTAAGGTGATCCTGTACGCACGTCATGAACTTCCTCTCGCATCGTCAGACAACAAGAAACCCCACAGGAGAGGCGTGAGTGGAACAGGCCACCCTACCCCATGCAACCGCCGGATATCGGTTTCATCGATATCTCACACGAAGCAAGACAGCGAGAGCCAGCGGTAGCGTTGGTCTTCACGAGCCCGGCGACGATCCCTCGTGGGTAGGACGTGGTCGACACGCATCGAGAGCCTCGCGAACTCGAGCGGTAATCTCTTCGAAGCGGCCTTCACGCATATCCGCGGGCCGGGCGAGCCACGTGCCGCCCACGGCTGCCACTGCAGGGCTGGCCAGGTAGGCAGCAAGATTGTTTGGGTTCACACCACCCGTTGGGATGAAGCGAACCCCGGTGTGTCGGTAGGGAGCATGAATCGCTTCAAGCATCGGCAGGCCACCCGCGGCTTCCGCGGGAAAGAACTTCAGCAGCGAGCAGCCGAGGCTCCGGGCGAGTTCGACTTCACTGGGCGTCTGGACTCCGGG
>JBMTLP010000595.1:0-2310 GCA_049433245.1 Pirellulales bacterium | reverse complement strand
CGGATTGTGGTGGAAGGGGACCACTACCGCAGTTGGGTCAACGAAATAGCAACGGCCGACTTCCACCAACCCAACGATCCCATGGGGCACATTGGCTTCCAGGTCCACGGGATCAAGCAAGGCACGGGCCCCTACTCCGTCCGTTGGCGGAAGGTGATGTTTCGCCCGCTGCCTTAAGGCAGGTCGGGGCTGCGGCGCTGGCACCACATCTCATCCGGAGTGGCGGCGGGATGACACCAGAACAGGAACAGTTCCTCGGCGTCATGCTGCGGGGCATGAGGTTCTTCGGCAGAGCCTTCTTGGTGATGTGGCTGGCGATCTGCTCGGTGTTTGTGGCAGTCGCTGGCTGGATGCTTGCCAACGCCGTCTCCGCGGCGGATTCATCTCAAATTGGCCTGGCGGCCGGCATGCTCGCCGCGTCGGTCTGCTTTGCGTGCGTCGGCTACGTGTTCATCCGGTTCTGGCTCGGCAGCCTCGATCGCATCCGTGGTCAGGTGACTCCATGCCTGCCCGCGCCCACGGAGCCTGAACAGCTCACCAACGAGCCGACCTTTGGAGACCAACCCTCTTCTCAACTGATGAGCACGTCAGTCCACATCGGCTTGCAGATGGTCGCATCCGTAGTGGGCATGGTCCTGGCAGCTGTGGCCTTTTTTTTCATCGTGACGCGACTTGAACTGACGACCATGTGGGCCACGATCACAGTTGGCATGCTCGGCGCCGGGGCGACCGTTGTGTCGCGAATGGTGACCTGGCTGATTCCGGCCAAGTGCCCGCAGTGCTCCGGCCCGACGTACTGCCGCGGTAGCCGGCCCATTCGTTTCGAGTGCCGTCGCTGCGGTCATTTGCACAACACAGGGATCTCCGTGACTTCAAATAACACGCCAACCTAGGCTCGGCCGATGCCGCTGCCGCCGGGAGCTTCTCCGGCAACCGACCTTGAGGGCCACGTTCGGCCGCTGCACTTTCCTCTATAAACCCCGTGGAGGAAGGCACGTGATTCCCTCGGCACCAAGGCTCGTCGGCTCCCGCACAGACAGCGAATGCGTCTTTGCTCGGCGATCGTTGATGGCCTGGTTCCTTGCCGGTGCGGCATCGTTCGTGAGTGCCTCGGATCAACTTGCAACGAGCCCACAGGTACCGTGCACGGCCACCCAGCCCTCACCTAGTGTCCCGGGCATGCCACCACTTCATCGGGGCGGCAGGGAGACGCGGTCAACACTCGCGCCGTCGCCGTGCGAGGTCCGTGATGCCACAGCGATGAACAGCGGTTGAGACACGTCGTGAAGCAAGTCGCCTAGAGACCAAACGCAGCGTCCATCTGTTCGGCGACTCGACGCAGCTGAGCCTCGTCCCCACCGGCCACCTCGGCGGCTACCCAACCGTGAAAGTTGATCTCGCGGAGCGCCTTGCGGACGTCAGCAAAATCGATGTCACCATCGCCGATTGGCTTGAAAGCATTTTCCTGGCGAGAGAATCCCTTCACGTCGAGTTTGCGAATGCGGTGATCAAGGGCACGTATCCAGTCGCCCATCGCCCCGTATTTCCAGTGGTTGCCGATGTCGAACTGCATACCGACCCACGGTGAATCAAAGTCGTCGATGTACCGCACAAACTTCTCCGCGGTCTGTTCTGAGCCCCCTTCGTGGTCGTAGAGGAACTGATTCCATACGTTCTCCACGAGGATCTGCACCCCGAGTTCTGCGGCCAGCGGCACCGCCTGAGAAATGTTGTCGATCGATCGTGCCCAGATCTCCTGCTCTGGACCATCCTCTCCCTTGCCCACCACAACCAACACGCTGTGGCCACCCACCGCGTGGGTGTCGCGCAAGGCCTGCTGGAGGTTGCCAAGCGCTCGGGCTCGTGTGTCCGCATCCGCGCTGGTGTGTCGCACCTCCCAATGCTCTCCGCACACGCTGCCATCGACCGGGAGACCACTCTCGGTGATGGCGGCTTTGGTCTCAGCGACGTTCCCACCAGGAAATCCCATTTCCATGCCATCAAAGCCAGCGGCCTTAGCGATACGGAATCGGTCGGCCAGGCTCGCCCCAGGGGCTTTCACCATGCCAATCTTGAGCGTCTTGAGCATTCGCCCAGCCAGTGCGTCTGACACATCACTGGCTGCCCAAGAGGTTTGTGCTAAGGGTGACATTACGGTCGCAAGCGTGCCAGCCGCCCCAGCTCCCATCACCGTTCGTAGCAGGCCACGTCGACTGACCGGCCCGCATGTTTCTTGAGTCATCGTTCGTTCTCTGTCTGTTCGTGCGACCATCACGCCCTTCCGCAGACACCCGCGGCCGTCGGGCAATG
>JBMTLP010000594.1:0-2312 GCA_049433245.1 Pirellulales bacterium | reverse complement strand
GCTGAACCGCAAGGGGTTCTCACGTGCGCCACTCGGCGCATGCCGCGACAGTCAACGTCGTCCACAGTCTGCTAGCGAGGCTGCCGTGGTGGCTGTGGCGCCGCAGGCGAGGGCGTGTGCTCGCTTAGGGCGGTCGACGTCGGAGTTGTGAAAGCTGCTTGCTCGCGGGCAATCTCGGGATCGCCCGTCACTGGACTCGTTGCGGTGAGCGTCACCGCCGCTGCTGTCGCCGGTTCGACGATCGCCTCGAACACTTCTTGGCGATGCACCGGGACTTCTCTGGGGGCCTCGATCCCGAGGCGCACCTTATCCCCTCGAATCTCAACGACGACAATCGTGATGTTGTCGTTGATGACGATGGCTTCGTCTTTTTTTCTCGAGAGAACGAGCATGATCCTAGCCCAGGTCTGACACCATAAATGTACGGATTTACCGGTCTTCGTCAACTTTTGAGCCTCCTCTTGGGGAGGGTGGCCGTGGCGGTGAACCTGCGAGGGGAGCGAAAAGGGCCGCTTGTGGCGCGGCGTTCGTGCGCTATACTGCCCCCGGAGTGGTTTCTCGACGTTGTTCGCTGACCTCTGCATGTGCCTTGGCTGGTAATCCAGCCGGCTTCAGAGTGTCTTCGCTCCGGGTCCTGCTCCCGTTGGATATGCCCTGCCCGTAGCCTTTTTTCACGGTCGCGAACTCATGCGAGACTGGTTTCGCAACTTGTTTTCGGCGGTTTCCACCGTGGTGGAAGGTCTTCTCGTCACGCTACGCGTGTTCGGCCGCACCTACGATCGCGACCGCCGAACATTCACTGAGCATTTCGA
Source organism: Pirellulales bacterium (assembly GCA_049433245.1). Lineage (GTDB taxonomy): Bacteria > Planctomycetota > Planctomycetia > Pirellulales > UBA1268 > M30B53. The sequence goes on along the minus strand of JBMTLP010000594.1, from coordinate 1,500 downwards.
GTATCCCGAACTGCCTGTCCCGGTTTCCGCGCGGTACCGAGGGTTTCATCGGTACGACCTGACGACCTGCATCGCGTGCGATCAGTGCTCGAAGGCGTGCCCGGTGGATTGCATCTACATCGGTAAGGAACGCGTGCAGGGAGGCAAGGGCTTCCAGGTGAGCGGCTTCACCATCGACTACTCAAAGTGCATGTTTTGTGCGTTGTGTGTGGAGCCGTGCCCGGTGGACTGCATCTTCATGGGTTCGTCCCATGACCTGAGTTGCTACAGCCGCGACGGAACCATTGTCGACTTCGCCAGGCTGCCAGTAGACGTTGCTTGGGGTCGGTCGACGCTCAATCCGACGGCTGTCGCGGCAGCGAAGGTCATCGTCGATCCCGTGCACGGCGGCCCCAACCAGTAGTTGATGGGCTGGAGAAGGCAGGCTCGCTATCGGGCTCAAGAGGGAGAGGGAGGCTGAAGGCGTGTTGGATCCGGTTCTTATCGCGGGCTATCTGGCGCTCTTCGTCGCCGTGGGGGCCGCCTTTCTCGCGGTCAACTTGATTGTGGGCTGGCTTGTCCGGCCTCGCATGCCCAACAAGGAAAAGTTGGAAGTCTACGAGTGCGGTGAGCCCGCCATCGGCTCTAGCTTCGTGCAGTTCGACCTTCGGTTCTATGTGGTCGCTCTGCTCTTCATTATTTTTGACGTTGAAGTTGCCCTCTTTTTCCCCTGGGCAACAGTGTTTGGAAAGGCGACGCAACTGACCGATCCTGGCTTGGTCAGCGTGATCGCTGTGGAGTCAGAACTGATCGATCCGGTCGATGCTGCTGCCTCTGCTGGGCATCAGCGGACGCTTCCCGGCAACCCTTCGTTGCTCGCTCTCTCCCCAGCTGGGGAAGGCCTCTTTCGCGAACTTGGGTTTCGCGAGCCGGTCGTACCCGTGTTTCCGGTGACAGAGCGACAAGCGGCGGTGTTGGACGAATCGCTCCGCGGTGTTCCTGAACGTGAGGGACACTGGTCTGTGCAGCAGTTTGGAAGTTTGCTCGCACGCACAGCTATCTCGGACATGGTCGTTTTTTATGCCGTCCTGCTGGTCGGTTTTGCCTACGTGTGGTACCGCGGTGACCTGGACTGGGTGCGTGCCGTCTCTGCCTCGCGGTCAAAACCGCCAGTTCCGCTCCCTTCGACGCAGAAAACCGGTGGCCCGTCCGGGGCGTCAGTCCTGTCGGCGTAGTGACGGAATCGGGCGGGCTGAGGCCGTTGGGCGTCGGTTCGGCGAGTTCGGGTTGGCGATGTTTTTCCTGTTTGGAGATGACTATGAGAGGCCCTGCCTTCCTTGAGTCCCTTGAGGCCGCGGTTCCAGGCGGTGTCTTGGGCACCAACTTGGAGGCGATCGACCCCTGGGTTGAGGTGGCCCCTCACGCGATTGCAGATGTGGCTCGCTGGCTGCACGACGCGCCAGAGACAGCCTTCGATTCGTTGCAGTGCATCACGGCCGTGGATTGGCTTGAGGTTGACCC
>JBMTLP010000593.1:0-2313 GCA_049433245.1 Pirellulales bacterium | reverse complement strand
TGCCACAGCATCCGAGTCGAGCAGCAGGTCATCAGCATCGGGGCATTTGGCGATCCAGAAGTCGGCAGTCTGCCGGTCGGGCTCACTGGAATATGCTGCATTCACCATGCACAGCAGCACGAATAAAGCTGACAATCCCCCCCCGAGCCGCTGAAGGATGGTAGCGACCGCGAGCCCTGCAGGCAGTCCGATGAGGTAACCGAGTAGGGCAAGCAGGACTGCGGCGGGCGCCAGGGCAGGGGCGTGAAGTGCAGCCATTAATGGGGCTGATGCAACGCCGCCGATGTTTGCGAGCGAGGCGACACAGCACGAGGCGAGATCGAGCTTGAGGTAACGGGCAATGGCCGCCATGCCGATGGCGTGAACCACCAGCACCGTGAAGCCGACAGCGAGAAACAGGGGGGCGGCTTGCAATCCCTGAAGATCCGCTTGAGTTGCTGTGAGCACGATGACGACAGACAGAAGCCAGGCTGCGACCGGTTTCGCTTGGGGGAGCCTGCCAAGCTGCGTTTGAGCTGCCACGGCGCCGGCAGCTGTGGTGAGCAGAACTGTCCATGACATTTCTGAAAATGGACCACCTCGCGGGAGCCGATGGGCGACCGCCGCAGCAGCCTGCCCAGCGATGATCCCCAGCGCAAGGCATACTCCCGCACGTGTGATGAAGCCGACCGTTGATGGAGAGCATCCCGGCGACAATGGCGGTGAGAGATCTGGTGATGCGACAGGCGGATGATCGTCGTGGCCGTCGTGTCGCGAGCCCGTCCAGCGGTTGAATGCCGTGGCCGTGCCAGCTGTCGAAAAGAGCACGAGCACCCAGATGGAATAGCAAACGGTATCGGTCATCACCGCCACTCCTGTGACATCGGCCTCAGCCTGGAGCCCAGCCAGCACCGCGACGAGGTTTCCTGTGCCGCCGACCCATCCGCCTGCCACGCCGGCCAGTACCTGCCAGCCATCATCTGGTAGCCATGGCCGCCAGACCAGCCAGGCGAGAACGAAGCCAAGCATGATTGTGCTCGTGGCTGCGGCAAACGCCGTGAGAAGTCGCGTTCCAACGCCGGCGACTGCTCGAAGATCGCACGGGAGGAGAAGTGTGAAGACCAGAGCAGGCAGCATCACCGCTGTCAGCGAGTCGCGGGCGCTGGCAATCCGATCGGCTTTGGCCCAAAAGCCGCCCCCCGCGAGGAGCATAGTGATCCCATAGGTCAGCACAATAGGCGGAACAAGGCGGCAGAACTGCCGCCCACATCTGTTTCCCAGCGATGGGATCGCGAGAGCAAGGAAAAATACTGTGACGAGAAATACCAGAGGTGATGCAATCATGCAGACCCCATTCGATTGCCGGAAAGCAGACTACGCACTGCCACCACGTTTCCCGGATGATGACTAAGATAGCGCATCGTCCACCACCCTGCTGCAGGCAGCGTCGCGACCATGGATATTCAACTTCCTTTCCGGCGGCAGGCTCTCGCTCGAGTTCCCCAGGGAAAAAGCCGTCTATCGCCTTTTTTCACCTTCCAGCGACCCCCAAAAGAAAGGGTTTTTGCGGATCACAAACTGCCGGATCCTGTGGCGGCAGGCTTATTCCAGTGTCTGCTTGTCGTTCTCGGGTTTTGGACCTGTCCTCACGTTGCAGCCGGGCAGCTGAATTTCAGCGGGGATGTGGCTGTCGGAGTGATTCGCACGCTTGCGAATCTCGACGATGATGATCGGGACGGCCAGCCAGACGCTGCCGATGAGGTGATAAACGGCGATGACGATGTCGCAGATTGTGCCAAAATCAGGATCGAAACAGATGACCCCCGCATCACTTCCGTTCGGGTGACTGCCGGTTCTCCAGAAATCAGGCTGTTCATCGCAGCGGCGGACGGTTGGCAGGTTCTTGGCGAGAACGAATCTGCACCGCTGCGGAACAACGGGTGTGAAATGCTCGTCGAGTGTCGTTCCTTTGCTGCAGCACCACCCGCCTGGAATGGACAATCGTCACTGACTGCCGTAGGCCTCGATTCTGCTGGCACGCCTCTCGGCAGCAGCACGATTGACTTGGATGTATTCCCGATCGAGCTGGTGCCGGAAACGGGCAGGGTTCGCGAGGTTTTTGTGGCACGTGGGATATATGAGAATCAAGCCTTCCTCGAGGGGCTTGGTCAAACGCTTGGGGAACTCGATGTGCCGCTGACCATGCATGATGCTAAGAGATGGCAGGAGATGTGGATGCAAGACACCATGGAGGTGGCAGCTTCTGGCGATCCACGGCGTCTGAGCAGATCGATGACCGTTGTGCTTGCGGGCTTGCGAGATGTTGATCCATTT
>JBMTLP010000592.1:0-2314 GCA_049433245.1 Pirellulales bacterium | reverse complement strand
AGCACCTCGCCGATGAAACCGCAGAGGCCTGGCAGACCAAGGCCCGCGAAGAACACCGCAACGGCCAAGCCGGCATACACCGGCATCTTGCCGAAGATGCCCCCAAACTCTTCGAGGTTGCGATGGTGCACACGGTCATAGAGCACACCGACCATGAAGAACATGCCGGCCGACGAAATACCGTGGGCCAGCATCTGGAACATGGCTCCGTTGACCCCTTGAGCCCACGATTCCCGGGCATGTTCACGACCAGCAACGGCACTCCATACACCGAGCCCAAGCATGACGTAGCCCATGTGGCTGACCGAGCTGTACGCCACCATCCGCTTGAAGTCCTTTTGGGCCAGCGCCGCAAACGCTCCGTACACCATGGACAGCACGCCGAGGCCGCACACGAGCCAAGCGAGCGTGAAACCACCACCAGGACAGATCGGATAGCAGATGCGGATGATGCCGTAGCCACCGAGTTTCAGCAGCACGCCGGCGAGGATCATCGAGATCGGCGTAGGGGCTTCCACGTGCGCGTCTGGCAGCCACGTGTGCACCGGCACCACGGGCACCTTGATCACAAATCCGATCAGCAGCAGCAGGAAGGCCAAGACTTCCAAACTGTAGCCAAAGACCTGAGCGGTGGCGAAAGGCGAGTTGGGCATCTGCCCAATCGCAGCGAGTGCCAACAGGTTGAAGGAATGCACGGCCGTGTCGGACGCCCGAAGCGCTGTGATGGCTTCCGCCTGCGCCGCTGGCTCCAGCAGCGGACTCACCACGTGGGTGGCGATCAGTTGATCATCGCTCAAAGCCCGGAGATCGCTCGTAAAGTAGAGCATCAGAATGGCGAGGAGCATCAACACGCTGCCGAGCAGCGTGTAGAGGAAGAACTTGATCGCGGCGTATTCGCGCCGCGGGCCACCCCAGATACCGATGAGGAAGTACATCGGCAGGAGCATTACTTCCCAGAACACATAGAACAGGAAGAAATCGAGCGAGACAAACACGCCAATCATGCCCGTTTCGAGCAACAGAAACAGCACAAAGTAGGCCTTGACGTGCTTGCTAATGTTCCAGCTCGCACCGCATGCAAGCACCGACAGAAAGGTGGTCAGCACCACCAGTGGCATGCTGATGCCGTCGACACCGAGCAGGTACTCAATTCCGAACGCGTCGATCCAGGGCAGCTTGACCACAAGCTGCATGTCAGGGTCTCCCACCGAGAACATCGCCCCACCAAAACCACCCAGGGCTGGAACGGCGACCATCAGCGAGATCACAAACACGACGCTTGTCGTGGCCAAGGCGATCCAACGGATCAGTTCTTCTCGCGCCTTGGGGATGATCGGCAGCGACAGAACAAACGCCACGATCGCAGGCAGGAAGAGGATCAGCGTGAGTGGCCAAAAGGCTGGTTGAGACATGGAAGGGGTTCCGAACTGGCGGGCCTCGGGAGCAGCAAGTGGCTGGACTTTCCAGCCGAACGATGCAAACAGGTCAAGGACTGGCGACGGTCGTGCTCAACATCATGCTTGCCAAGAGGAAGATGGCCACCGTCCCGACGACGATGAACATCACGTATTGACGGAGGTGGCCGGTCTGCAGGGTTCGCAGACGAAGACCAATCGACCAGGTGACATTCGCCAGCGTGTTCACGAGGCCGTCAACAAGCACCCTGTCCATCCAGGCATCGACTGCAGCGAGTTGCCGCGACGCCCAAGCCACCAGATGGAGAAGAGAGTCGATGATCCCGCGATCGTTGGCCGAGGCCAGCATCGCCACCCCATGGGCCGGCTTCACGAAAATCCAGTTGTAGACCTCGTCGAAGTACCACTTGTGTTCCAAGAAGGTGTGCACCGGGCGCAGCAATGCGACGATCGTCCCCGGATTCAGCAGTCGCCACACATAGAACATCGCCGCGAGCAACACGCCCGAGGAGGCAGTGGCAAAGGCCACCCACGTGGCGAACACGTGCACATCGTGGGCGTGGCTCGCAGCCTCAGCAGGGATCGTCACCGCCGCTGTCAGCAGCCCACCCCCTGTCATACCCGCATCAACGCCCAGCGGCTTCGCCTGCTCCAGCAGGTTGACCACACCGAGAGGCCCAAACGACCACCCGGCGATCACGGCCATGACCGAGAGCACCACCAGTGGGGCTGTCATCACAGCGGGCGACTCGTGCACGTGGTGGGCGACCTCTTCATCGCGTGGCTCTCCGGCAAACGTCATGAACCAGAGTCGGAACATGTAGAACGCCGTGAGCGCCGCACCTCCCGCTGCCGCATACCACAGCACGGCGTGTGACGGGTTCACCCGCGAGTAAACC
>JBMTLP010000591.1:0-2319 GCA_049433245.1 Pirellulales bacterium | reverse complement strand
GGTGATCGGGTGCTAGACTCGTATCCGGTGGTGTGTTGCGTGCAAGAACTGCCGCCATCCATGCCCCACGGAGAGCGCATCGCCGAGGACGTCGACGTTGCTGGCTTTGCCTTCAAGCGGTATCGATACCCGCTGGCGCTCTCCACGGAAGCAGGCAGCTCCCAGGAATCACCCCTGATCTTGGGCCGCCGCGTGCGTTGGATTCCTAGCAGCGAACCCAAGTCCACTCAGCATTTTGAGGTTGTTTTCGGAGGGCTTCTGGTGCTGGCGATCTCGCTCATTGTTGCGGCCGGCTGGCTCACTTCCGGCGGCAGACGTAGGCGGCGAAAGACCCCGTCATAGTGGGCGAGCGCGGCAGTTGTGTGGAGAACGGCCTCACCGGCTGCACGTCCTGATCCATCAAGCCTTACCAGGCTTACCCTATCTCCGTGACTTTTGGGGTTGACCGAAGGAGGTGGCCACACGGCTTCAGTCTGCCGTTGTGGCCAGCTCCCGGCTTTGGCTACAACCCTTCCCGCTGCGGCAGTGGCGTCTTTTTCGCCGCCGCCCAGGGGTGAGGCGGGCTTCCCGCCCGTCGTAACTGTCTCGAGGAGATATCAGAATGAAGGGCCGCTTGTCGGAGATGCCGCTGCGCTGTTTCTCCCCGAAGACCGCGTCGGGAGCTCCCCGACTCAGGGTCATCACCCCAGACGAGATTGAAGGCCGCACAAGCAAGCGTCCTGCGCCCCCCCGGCTTCCTCGCTGTCGGCCAGCGGCCCACCCGAAACCGACTGGAACCTCGCTCTTCCTACCGCAGGGTTACGAACCCGGCTATCAGTATCCGCTCGTTGTGTGGATTTCCGACGCCGCGCGGCCTTTCGATTTGGGCCACGCCATGAGTCGCTTGAGCCTCCGCAACTACGTGGGCGTTGAGATGGCAGTCTCCACCGCCGACGCAGACCACGCCATGTGGGAAGCAGTGGACCGCGCCAGCGAGAAGGCCAACATTCACCCGCAGCGAGTTTTTCTCTGCGGCTTAGGGCAGGGGGGCACTATGGCCCTTCGTCTCGCCTGTCGCTACGCAGGCGAAGTCGCAGGTGCTGTCTCGCTCGGTGGCTCTTTTCCACTGGATGAAGGGAGCCTCACGCGACTTGCGGCTGTCCGCCGTCTGCCCATGCTGATGTGCACGGATCGTCAGGGCTGCGATCGCGAGGCTGCCTCGATCGACCGCACACTCCGCGTGTTTCATGCTGCCGGCGCCACGCTGGCCATGCGGGTCTATCCCACCACACGGCGGCTCACTCGGACCGTGCTTGAGGATGTGAATCGTTGGCTCATGGACTGCGTCGTGGGTCAGCCTGCTCCCAGCCCCAGCCTGACGTACTGATTAAACCCGCAGCCGAACCGCTGCTAGGAGTGTTTCCATGGATGCCGACGACGCTCTGACCGCTGAGTTCCGGCAACGAATCCTGCCGATGGTGAGCCAGACTTGGGTGGGCACGTGCCCCACGCGTCGACCACCCCCTCGTGGCAATCTCCCCGCGGTGCTCGCCGCAGCAGTCGACCAAATTCGCCAACGGGTCGAACGACTCCACTTCGACCTCGACTCAGAGAACGATCGGCCAGCTGATCGTTTTCGACAGCGACAGCTCCGCTTTCTTGCCGACGAAGCCGCTGCGATCGCCCGCACGCTTCACCACGTCAGCGACCTCGCCGCCCCACACGCCCTCAGCCGAGAGTGGGTTGCCACGCGGATCGTGCTCGAAGGCCTGGTACAGGATGCAGTCCGCGAAGGTCGTGAGCGGGGGGCCCAGCTTCCCACCTTTCTTGTCGATGCAGACGATGGCCTGCTGCACGTCGATCCCGAAATGATTCGCCGCGTTTTACGGACGCTCGTCAACAACGCGATCGATGCCGCCGGCCCCAACGGCGAAGTGGTTGTCACGAGCGTGCAGTACGCCGACGCCCTTGAGATCGAAGTTGCCGACTCAGGCGACGGCCTGACGAATCATGCCAAAGCCTGGCTGTTCGAGCCGGGCTTCAGCACCAAGCCAGCAGGTACCGGTGTCGCTCTCGCAGCGGCCCGCGCCATGATCGACGAACTTGGGGGCGTGATCGAAGCCACAAACTGCCCCGAGGGAGGCACCGCCTTCACCATCCGATTGCCGCTGCCACAAACCGCGCGCCAGGCCGCTTAGTCATACCGCCGAAAGGCGTTTTCAGAAACGACAACGAGTCTGTGCATGGAGGCACACTCTTTGAACTATCAATCAGGCCAGGGCGATGCCCGGCTGTTCTCACCGATTCGCGTTGTTGCCCTTGGCCTCGTGGCTGCTGTGG
>JBMTLP010000590.1:0-2321 GCA_049433245.1 Pirellulales bacterium | reverse complement strand
ACCGGGGATGCCGCGACGCTGAAGCCTGCGCTGGAGGGCGGGCAGCATCGTCTTAAGGTCAGCAAAAATCTTGGCATGATTTGCCGAGCCACGATCGGCAGGCACAAAGTGCAGCAGGGCGTCTTCGTCGACATGACCTCCCTTTGCCGACGCGGCAGACGACTTGCCGGCCGGACGCTTGGGGGATCGATAGTCCTTCACATGTACCCAGCCAAGGCCGGGCTTCATGGCCTCCCACTGTTTGTAGACTTCCGCCGGCGAAAAGCCTTGCACAATCAGGTTGGCCGCATCAAACACGAGCACCAGTGCAGGATTGTTGACCCGCCGGTGGATTTCCGCGAGGAGGTGCCCCGTGCGTCCCACCAGGTTGGCTTCCACCTCGAGACCGAAGGTCAGGTCGGAGCGATGGCAGGCATCGGTGATCTGGCCGATCTGGTCGACCGCCTGCTCGAGATACTCCTCCGGTTTGGCATCGCGGGGAGGGTAGAACGAAAAGCCGCGAATGAGTTTGGTTTCGAATGCGTGTGCACGCTCGCACGCTTTCACCACGTCGTTGGCAAGGTATTTCTTGAAGGGCACGAAGCGGTTGTGCGTGCCGTCATCGACATCGACGAGTTTGACTTTGCCAATCGGCGAAGCGATCGAGGCCACATTCAGTCCGTAGGTGTCTTCCAGGTGGCGTAGTTCCTGGATCTCTCGGAGCGTCAGGTCCATCACATTCTTCACGCCGCGACCAAGGTCAACAAAGCGGAGGCTGTAATACTCCAGGCCAAGCGCGGCAAGAGCGGAGAACTGCTCGACGGCTGTCAGATTGAAGGAGGCCTCGTCGGCCAGTGCTGAAAGCAGGATTCCGCGGGACGTGGCCATTGATCTCTCCAAGGAAGCATCTTCACAGCGGCCACACACCGGCCGCGGCTTCCGTGGCTTTCCGGTTCGATACGGAAGAGCGTGAGAAGGAGAGGTGGCGTGCGGTCCGCGCACGGGCGGAGTGCCCGCCGAGTCAGCAGTTGAAACGAAAGGACATTGTGAGCCGAGCCGAGGCGTTCATCAACCGCGACCGCGGGGGGCGGCGTGCGGTTCCCCTGCACACGCCGTCACCTGACGGGAACGGTTGCGGGAAAGCCTTGAGAAACGGGCTCACCACACATGAGTGGTCCCCCGGTGTGTCGGCTCGGCGTACACTCCACCAACAGAAGAAACATGAAACGTGGTGCTGCATGGAAGCTGGTGAGCAAAACAACGGGACGAAGACAGGCCGACGGGCCGTGGTTCTCCTTTCGGGAGGACTCGACTCCGCAACTGCTGCCGCCTGGGCTTCCAAACAGGGCTGGCAGATCGCTGCCCTCTCGGTCGCGTATGGCCAACGGCACGCCACCGAACTCGACTGCAGTCGCCGGGTGGCCGCGGCGTTGGGCATCGACGACCACGTGGTTTTGACCATCGATCTTGCCACGTTTGGTGGCAGCAGCCTGACCAACCTTGCAACGGAGGTACCCAAGGGGCGGTCGAGTGAAATGATCGGGGAAGGCATTCCCTCCACGTACGTACCGGCGCGGAACACCGTGCTGCTATCACTCGCGTTGGCGATGGCCGAGGCCCGCCAAGCGGAGGCGATCGTGATCGGCGTGAACGCCCTCGACTACAGCGGATACCCAGACTGCCGCCCAGAGTTCATCGACGCCTTTCGCAGCCTCGCGGCCCTCGCCACCAAAGTGGGGGTGGAGGGCAACCCAATCGAGGTCCTCGCTCCGCTGCAACACCTCACGAAGGCAGAAATCATCCGGCTGGGTGGAACGCTTGGGGTTGATTACGGACTTACCACGAGCTGTTACGACCCGCTCTCGACAGGACTGCCTTGCGGGGCATGCGACTCCTGCCAGTTGCGGGCCGAGGGCTTTGCTGCAGCCGGCATGACCGATCCGGCTCTCACGAACCCTGCTCCTGCGTGACGAGGAAAGGTCGTGAAGATTGCCGAACTCTACCGATCGCTGCAGGGCGAAGGCCTCCTTGCCGGAACGCCGAGCACGTTTCTGCGGACAAGCGGCTGCAATCTGCGTTGCCGATGGTGCGACACACCGTTCACATCGTGGGAGCCGGTGGGGGAGGAGCGCTCGGTCGACGACGTCCTGCGAGAACTGGCGTCTCTCGGCTGCTCGCATGTGGTGGTCACTGGCGGCGAACCACTCCTGTTTGCCGACGTGACCCGAACCTGCAGCCAGCTCCGGCAACTCGGCTACCACGTGACAATCGAGACAGCGGGCACCGTGCTTCAGAGCAATGTGCCTACGAGCGACCTGGCAGACCTCTATTCGATCAGCCCC
>JBMTLP010000589.1:0-2324 GCA_049433245.1 Pirellulales bacterium | reverse complement strand
CGGCCACGGACACATCGTACGTGCGGGCGATCTCGCCGGCGCTCGTGGCGACCGTGCCAGTCATGCCGGCCAAATGAGGCCAGCGGGCGAAGAGATCCTGGATGGTGATCCTCGCCGCATGCCCACTGGGCACCGTGATCTCCACACCCTCTTTGGCCTCCACAGCCTGATGCAGCCCGTCCCGCCAGGTGCGTCCCTCCGCAGTCCTGCCGGTGAACTCGTCGACGATCACGATCTTTCCGTCACGGACCACGTATTGGCGATCGCAGAGAAACAGTTCTCTGGCCTTCACGGCTCGCTCCACCGCTTCGTAAAGCACCAACAGGCTGGTGGCCTCGAGCAGATGCGGACGAGACAGGGCTCTCACTCGGCTCCGGCCAGGCCCGAGCAGTTCGCAGGAGTGCTTTTGACGATCGAGTTCGTAGTCCTCGTCACGTTGGAGTCGCGTGGCTGCGTCCGCGGCAAACTCAAACAGCGCCTGCTGCTTCGCTTGGGCCTCGCCGGGAGCCGAGGCAATGACCAGTGGCGTCCGCGCCTCATCGATCAGCACGTTGTCTGCCTCGTCGACCAAGGCGAACCAGTACGGACGCTGGAGAAGTTTGGGACCGCTCCCCGACCTCCCCATCAGGGTGGCCCCCAGATCGACACGCCCTTCCGCGATTTCCCGCCCCAAGAGCCGGTCTTTGAGAAAGTCGAAGCCAAACTCCTTCGCCGTGCCATAGGTCACGTCTTTGGCGTATGCCTCGCGACGCGCGTCGAAATCCATCTCGGACTGCACGCACCCGACCGACATATTGAGCGCCTTAAAGATGGGTGTCATCCATTCAGCGTCGCGTTTGGCAAGGTAATCGTTCACTGTCGCCAAATGCGCTCCTTTGCCGTAGAGCGCGTAGAGCACAAGCGGCAGCGTCGCCACGAGCGTTTTTCCTTCACCCGTTTGCATTTCCACAATGCTGCCATGCACGAGGGCCACGCCAGCGAGAAGCTGCACGTCGTAGTGACGCATGCCCAGGGTGCGTCGGCCCGCTTCCCGCGTGGCTGCAAAGCACTCCACGAGCAGGTCCTCAGGCGGCTCGCCTGAGCGAGCCCGGTAGGACAACGAACGCCCCAACCGCCGCAGTTTCGTGTCGTCGAAGAGTTTGAACTCTTCTTCGAGTTGGCTCACCTGATGCACAAGCCGCCACGTGGTGCCATTGATCACTGGCCGGGAACCCGGCTTGAGTCCTGCCAGCCATCTGCTCATCTGCGATCCCCTCCGACATCGAGCTGCTTGCCTCGGGCACGAGCCCATCCCCGACCCAGTCTACCCAACCGCCCGTGGAAACAGCCTTCCCGGTTCTGCACTCGCGATCTCCCGGCTGCCAGCGTTCGAGTTACGCCTCCTCCGCCGGATGCTGCTCTTTTGCCGCGGGGAAGAGCAGGGAGGCCGCCACGCTCGTTCCGATGAGCCCCACGATCACCAAGAGCGAGAGCCATGGAGCGATCAGGTGCCCCTCGGCGTGCGCATCCCAGCCGCCTCGTTCCGCCAGCCACTCGTTGTGACGAGCGGCCTCTGCGATCATCTTTCCGCCGACAAACACAAGCACCGCAGACAGCCCGTAGTTCAGGAAGCGGAAGAGATCCATCACCCCGGCCAGCAGGAAATAGAGCGCTCGCAATCCAAGGATCGCAAACACGTTCGAGGTGAAGACCACAAACGTGAAGTAGGGCGTACCCTCGGTGACCACGCCAAAGATGGCCGGCACGCTATCGACCGCGAAGAGCACATCCGTGCTCTCCACGACGAGCAGCACAAGAAAAAGCGGCGTGGCCATCAGTCGGCCTTCTTCGCGAACGAAGAACCGATCCCCGGAAGGCGTCATCGTAAAGGGCATCACCCGACGAGCGACCTTTAAGAAGAAGTTGTCTTCGGGATGCACCTCGTCATGCGACACGGCGAGTTTGACGCCGGTGTAGACCAGGAACGCACCAAACACCCAGAAAACCCACTTGAAGTGGGCAATCAACTCCGCTCCCACCAACACAAATGTGAGCCGCATCAGGACGGCACCGAGAATGCCCCAAAACAGCACGCGGTACTGGTACTTCAAAGGAACGCGAAAGGTGCCAAACACCACCGCGAACACGAACACGTTGTCCATCGAGAGCGACCACTCGACGAGGTAGCCCGTGAGAAACTCGATGGCAGCATCCCCCCCCAGCCACAGCCAGACGATGCCATTGAAGCCCAAAGCGAGAAGCGACCAGAAGGCAGTCCAGAAGCCGCTCTCGGCGAGCGTTGGCTCATGGGCCTTCTTGTGAAACACGGTCAGATCCAGGGTGAG
>JBMTLP010000588.1:0-2326 GCA_049433245.1 Pirellulales bacterium | reverse complement strand
CGATGATTGTGCCAGAAGGTAAGGTTGAGCCGCGTCGTGACGGAGCAGCGGAACTCCTCCAGGGCAGTTGGAAGGATGTCGACTGGGCCGTCCTTGGCTGGATCGGCGGCATCCATCTCGCCGCGCTGGCGGCCCCGTTCTGCTTCACTTGGTCGGGCCTGGCGATAGCCCTGGTGTTGTCCTGGGTGACCGGTGGGCTCGGTGTGTGCCTGGGTTACCACCGTCTGCTGACGCATGGCAGTTTCGGCACCTTTCGCCCGGTTCGCTGGCTGTTCGCCTTTCTGGGAGGCGTTTCTGGTGAGGGTTCCTCACTGATTTGGGTGGCGAATCACCGCAAGCATCATGTGTTTAGCGACCAGGAGGGGGACCCGCATTCGCCGCGAGATGGAGGGCTCTGGTCCCACGTGCTCTGGCTCTTCCCCAGGCATCCCAGTGACGAGGTCGACGCTCACATCAAGCGGTGGGCCCCCGATCTCCAGAAAGACCCGGGGCTCAGGTTCCTGCACAGCACGTTTCTGCTTTGGCACATCCTGATCGGCGTGGCCCTGCTCGCCGGAGGTTGGGCCTATGGCGGCCGTTCGGTGGGGGTTTCGTGGCTGATCTGGGGCATGGCTGTACGGATGGTGTACGTTTTCCATGTGACCTGGTTTGTCAACTCTGCGACGCACATGTGGGGCTACCGCAACTACGACACCACCGACGATTCCACCAACCTGTGGTGGGTGGGGCTTCTGGCGTTCGGCGAGGGCTGGCACAACAACCACCACGCATATCAGCGGATGGCTCGCCACGGGCATCGTTGGTGGGAACTCGACGTGACGTACTGGGCGATTCTCGTGTTGGAAAAACTCGGCCTTGCCTGGGACGTGGTGCACACGCCCCCAAAGTCGCCATCTGCAGCCAAGCAGCGGGCGGTTGCGGGCAGCTGATCGAGGGGGCGATGCTTCCCGCCCACAAGACCGCAGGGCACGGGGGCCGTCCCAGGACAACTGGCCGGCCCGCCTTCGCGGTTAGCACGAGCCACCTTTCACGGGGTCGTCGCGGTGGAGGGCGGAACGGTCGACCGGGGGCGGCGGAGAGCTGTTGTTGCATTCCGCGGTGCTCCCGGTAGACTTCGGTTCACTTTTGAAGGATTTCAAGCACACAACTTGCAGAAACTGTTTGGTCGTACATGTCGCTGACAAAAGAACGTAAGACGGAATTGATTGGTGAGTTCAAGCGGGCCGAGGCCGATACCGGTTCGGCTGAAGTGCAGATCGCTTTGCTGTCTGATCGCATCACGCAACTCACGCAGCACTTTAAGAAACACGCGAAGGACCATGCGAGCCGCCGCGGGCTGCTCATGATGGTCAGCCGCCGCCGCCGCCTGCTCGACTATCTCAAGCGGGTTGCCCCAAGCCGTTACCTCGACGTCATCCAGCGACTCAACATTCGCAAGTGATCGTTGTTGTCTTTGTTCAGACCGTGCGTCGCGGGGCCAGGTTTCTCAAGTCGCCACGAGCGAAGTCGCTTGTGCCTCTTGAGTGCTGATGGGTCCTGGCACAACTGTCTGAACGGCGAGTGCGTCAGACGAAGAAGCGTCGGAGGCGGGGGGAAGGCATTCTGTGTATCGCCGAACAGCAGCCGTTGTTCTCTTGGCGTGTGCACGCATCTTGCCGGCTCATCTGCTGCCTGTCGCAAGAAACACAAACCATTGATTTGGGTGGAGAACGGATCGCGACGGAGTAAGGGCGTTGGAATGGGTCCGACGTGCCTGCCGTCGATGTCTCCTTGGTTGGTTGGGGCCTAAGCCGGTCTGTTAGGGACTTTGGCTGAGAGGGTCCTGCCCCATGTGAGACGCACATGTCTGGAAGGACAAGATGGCTGCAAAAGTAAGAGTTGAGCGGACGATTGGTGATCGTGTGTTGAGCATGGAAACCGGACAGCTTGCCAAGCAGGCTGCTGGGAGTGTGCTCGTTCAGTACGGCGAGACGGTGGTGCTGGTGGCAGCCGCAACGGGCGCCCCGCGAGCGGGTATCGACTTCTTTCCGCTGACCTGCGACTACCGCGAGCGTGCGGCAGCTGCAGGCAAGTTCCCCGGTGGCTTCCTCAAGCGAGAAGGCCGCCCGACGATGAAGGAAACGTTGACGAGCCGGCTGATTGACCGCCCGATCCGGCCGCTGTTTCCTGTTGGCTTCTACGACGAAGTGCAGGTGCAGGCCTCGGTGCTCGCCAGCGACCGCCAGACCGATGGCGACGTGTTGGCGATGAACGGTGCGTCGGCTGCCCTGTGCGTCTCGGAACTGCCGTTTCAAGGCCCGATCGGTAGCGTGCGGCTCGCCCAGAT
>JBMTLP010000587.1:0-2328 GCA_049433245.1 Pirellulales bacterium | reverse complement strand
GCAGGAGGGCGACACCACGTAGGCCCGCTCAAACACCATGCCGGCCGCAGCCAACCGCTCCATGTTTGGCGTAACAATGTCGGGAGAACCGTAGACCGAACAGTCGCGAAGTGTGTGATCGTCGGAGAGAAACACCACGATGTCTGGTGGGGCGGCGACGAGCGGTGCCGCCGAAATGATCGAAAACAACGCCACAACCACGCCCGACAAACTCCTCGCAAGTCTCCCTGTCCACGCACCGACGGTGCGTGGCGCCCGAGGGCTCTCGAGGCCCTTCCGCGATAGCTCAAGCGGCCGCCGACTCGGTTCGCAGTCTGCAAAGTGTCGCCCGAGCAGTCGTGGTGTGTGCATGGAAAACAGCTCCTAGGGAATGGTGCAGGATACCGTAGCCGCCCCCGCAAGCGCGACTGGCTCGCGCCGCTCGTTCCGGAATCCCAGTTGCCAGCATGAGAGAAGCGCGGTACTGTCGAGGTATCGAACGTGATGAAGGTGCAAGGCAATGCGTTGCCTGCTACCGCGATCGCCATCTCTCGTAGCGGCTGTGTTTCACTCGTCTTGCAATCGGCTTCCGGCCCTGCAGACAACTCCCGTGAAACCCTTCTTGCCCGGCAGGCAGTGATCCATCGCAGGGTCTCTGGTGTTTTTTTCGTCAATGCTGACGACGCCACCCCCTCTTCGATGAGCCTGCCTTGCGGTGTGGGATTTCCCACATCCGGTGTCTGCACCGCTTGGCCTGACGAAAGATGTTCTGTGACCATTTCGACTGATTCGCGCCCTCACTCCGCCCCCTCCTCCTCTGGTAAGAGCCCCAACAAAGGCTCACGTCGCTTCCGCCGCAAGGTCGGCAGCAATCGCCCGCCCCAAGGAGGCCAGAGGCACCCTGCGTCCCCTCACGGCGACGCCGCGGCTGAAGCGAAGCCCACCCATCCGCCCAAACTCGCCGAAGGCTTCGCCCACCTCGGGCTCGCCGATTCCCTCCTTCGCAGCCTCGGCGACGAAGGCTACGACAAGCCCACCCCCATTCAGGAAAAAGCGGTACCGCATGTGATCGAGGGCCGCGATCTCTTCGGCTGTGCCCAGACCGGCACCGGAAAAACGGCAGCGTTTGCGCTCCCGCTCATCCACCGGATACTCGAGAATCGGATCGAACTCAAACCTCGTCGCTGCCGCACCCTCGTGCTCGCGCCGACCCGTGAACTGGCTGCCCAGATCCACGATAGCTTCCGCAGCTACGGCCGCCATGCTCGCCTAAAGACCGCCGTGATCTACGGTGGCGTTGGCCAGCACAAGCAAGCCCGCGACATGATGCACGGGGTGGATGTGCTCGTCGCCACCCCAGGCCGCCTGCTCGACCTGATCGGTCAGCGGCTCGTCGACATTCGCTCCGTTGAGTTCTTCGTGCTCGACGAAGCGGACCGCATGCTCGACATGGGTTTCATCCACGACATCAGGAAGGTGGTGGAGATGCTGCCCCAGGCGAGGCAGACACTGTTTTTCTCGGCAACGCTTCCCGCCGAGGTGCGGTCGCTCGCCAGCAGCATGCTCAACGATCCCCTCGAGGTGAAGACGGCCCCTCAAGCGACGCCCGCCGAAACGGTCGCGCAGTCGGTCGCCTTCGTGAACAAGGGAGACAAGAAAGCCTTCCTTGTGAAGTTGCTTCGCGAGGAAGCAACCGGCCGCGTGATCATCTTCGCCCGCACAAAGCACGGTGCCGACAAGTTGCAGCGTGACCTGGATAAAGCTGGCCTCTGTGCCGCAGCCATCCACGGCGACAAGTCCCAGGCGCAACGTGAGCGGGCACTCGCCGCCTTCAAGTCGCCCAAGCCGCCGGTCCTCGTTGCCACTGACATCGCCGCTCGCGGCATCGACGTGGACGAGGTGGCATTCGTGATCAACTTCGATCTTCCTCACGAGCCAGAAACCTACGTGCATCGCATCGGCCGCACCGGCCGAGCCGGGCTGTCAGGCAGTGCCATCAGCCTCTGCGACACCGAAGAAATGTCGAAGCTCGTAGCGATCGAACGGCTTCTCAAGCGGGAAATCACCAGCCGCAACGAGCGACCAGTACCAGCCTACGCCCCATCGCGTAGCCCCGGCCGCCGCCGTCCCTACGGTCAAGGCCAAGGTCAAGGCCAACGCCCGGCTCAGGGGCAAGGACAGCGCCAGCGAAGGGGCCCCGGGCCTCGCGGCTTCGGTCGCTCCAAGAAGTCTGGCGGCGTCCCACGTCCGGCTGGGCAGGCATAACCACAGCGGCAACCGCTCGGGGAGTCCCAGGACCCCCGAGCGGCACGTTCGCCTCGGGTTTCCTGCCCGACGACGAGAGTTTTG
>JBMTLP010000586.1:0-2332 GCA_049433245.1 Pirellulales bacterium | reverse complement strand
GGTTTGAGAGCGGGTAGCCACCCTCAATAAAATCAACGCCCGCCTCATCGAGTCGCTGGGTAATCGCCAGCTTGTCAGCCAACGAAAAGTTCACTCCTTCACCCTGGGAACCATCTCGCAGAGTCGTGTCGTAGATTTCGATGCTTCGCATGCGATCCAGCCTACCTTCATCGCGAAATATCCGGAATCAGGCACGTTTTCCTGCGGATTCCCGCTGCAACTTCCGGCACCCTTTCGCCTCACCGTTCACGCTATGGCACGAAAACGCGCGGTTCCCCATCCCCCCGCAGCCGAGTTCCCGATCCTGGGCAACCTCGACGGCTTGCTCTCCGAAAGCGAACAGCGAGACCTGGCCCAAGCCGCGCTGGGGCGGCCCATGAAGGCCGTTCGACTCCGCCCTGCGGCCGCCCAGGGCAGGGGAGAGGCCGCGTCGCTGCCATTTCCCACCGAGCCGGTTCCTTGGTTTGCACGGGGGCGTTTCTGCACTGAAACACACCAGCCAGGCCGATACCTCGCCCACGCGGCTGGCGACTACTTCGTGCAGGATGCAGGATCGATGCTGGCCTTGGCGTTGATGGATGCACAACCTCACGAATGGATCGCCGATGTGTGCGCAGCCCCGGGCGCAAAGGCCTCGGCCTTGCTTGAAACGGTGGGGCCAGGCGGGGGCTTCCTGCTCGCGAACGAACCCATTCGCGGTCGGCTGCCGGCCTTGGCGTACAACCTCGCCCGGGTGGGCTTTCCTCGTTGCCTGCTCACGGCAGTTGATCCTGAAAGGCTGGATGCAGTTTGGATCGAAGCCTTTGATGCGGTACTCGTCGATGCCCCCTGTTCCGGGCAAACGCTCGTTGGCCGGGGCAAGCAATCCAAAGCCTCGTTCACGGAGAACCAGGTGACACACTCCGCGGCTCGCCAGCAGCGGATTCTGGCCGCTGCCGCCCGACTCGTTCGCCCGGGCGGTCGCCTCGTCTATTCGACCTGCACGTTTGCGACAGAAGAAAACGAGGAGGTGATTGCGTCGTTTCTGCAGCAGCATGCCCGCTGGGAGGTCGAAGCGGTGTCCCACCTGGAGGTGTGGCGTTCTCCACGAGCGCCTGGCGGGTATCGGCTCTACCCAAACCGGGACCGGTGCGCCGGGAGCTACGCCGTTCGCTTGCGCCAAATCGACGGCTCCTCCACCTCGATGGCGAGCGTTGCACGAGCCGCTACGGTGCCGCTCGAAGACCTTCGCATCGCTGGCGAACTTGTGGGCAAAATTTCCCCGGGCAGCGTGGTCCGCCATAGCACGCGTTGGGAGGCGTGGCCGCTTGCCCTCTCGCCCGAGATCGCGCGGCAAGCGGAACGACTCGGCCTGCAGGGAGCAGAGGTGGCGTACCAACCGGGCAAACACTGGATGCCTTCCCACGCCCTCGCTCTCCGCCGCGACGCAGACTGGGAACCGGCTGAAATGTTCGACCTCAGCGATGCACAGGCCCAGGCTTATCTACAGGGTCACCCACTGCCTACCGGCCCGACGGGCTGGTGCGTGGCCGTCTGGCGAGGACGTCCGCTCGGCTGGCTGCATGGCACGGCCGCTCGCATGAACAACAGCCTTCCCCCAGCAGCCCGC
Source organism: Pirellulales bacterium (assembly GCA_049433245.1). GTDB lineage: Bacteria > Planctomycetota > Planctomycetia > Pirellulales > UBA1268 > M30B53. The sequence goes on along the minus strand of JBMTLP010000586.1, from coordinate 723 downwards.
GTGCCCTTTTCACCCGAAGTCGGCTGACGGCATGCCGAAAACCACCGTGAGCGTGCAACCTTGGGGCTCAGGTTGCCGTTTACAGATTCACGTTCCGCACTCGATCATGCGGCTTGATTTCCACTCCTCGAACATGGGGCTTGCAGCGATGCCGCACATCTCCACCTCTCACCTCGTCGCCTTAGGCCTGCTGGTCTCGTCGTGGGGCAGTCCGCTGAGCGCAGCCGACTGGCCGCAGTGGCAAGGACCCAACCGCGATAACGTCTCGACCGAAACAGGTCTCTTGAAGAGTTGGCCGGAAACTGGCCCTGCCTTGGCGTGGCGGATCGAGAGCCTCGGCGGCGGCGACAGCGCCCCGGCGGTTTCTCAGGGACGGCTCTACGGCATGAGTACCCGCGACGGGCAAGAGATCGTGTGGTGCCTATCGGAACAAGACGGCAGCGAAATCTGGGCGACCAGTATCGGTGATGCGGTGGAGCAGCGGATGCCACAGTCGAAGGAAGGGCCTGGGGGCACGCCCACCGTGAGCGGCGATCATCTGTATGTGATCGGCATGGGTGGACGGATCGCCTGCCTGTCCCTCGATGGTGAAATCGTTTGGCAGCGAAGCCTGGTCGACGACTTCGGTGGCATGCTGCCGGCTTGGAGTTATCGCGAGTCGCCCCTCGTGGATGGTTCGTTGGTGATCTGCACACCGGGGTCGTCGGATGCCCTACTCGTGGC
>JBMTLP010000585.1:0-2341 GCA_049433245.1 Pirellulales bacterium | reverse complement strand
CCTCGCTGCGCGGGCCGAAGGGTTCACCACTGTCACTGCTGCCGGTCTTGTGACGGGGCTGCCCACCGTCGGAGAGCCGGATGTAGCTAAACATGCTCTCCTGCGTGGAAGGTTCTGGCTCCTCGTCTCGGGCGAGCACAGGCAGGATGATCGTTTCTTCAGCAGCGAGGCCTCCCGCGTGGCCGGTGTTCAGGGAGGTGTTCATGCTGACCACCATGTCGACCTTGCCCAGCGCCCGGGCCGCAAACGTGGCATCGGGGCTGGCGCCCCAAAGATTGCCACCGAGGCAGAAGGCGAACCGCATCTTGCCCGCGTCGGCAGCCTCAAGGCAGTCGAGTGTGTCAAACCCCTTCATCGTGGGCAGGGTCACGCCGAAGTGGCTTTCCAGCCGGTCGAAGATCGCTTTCTTGAGGGTGGGCGTCACGCCAACGGTGCCCATACCCTGAATGTTTGAGTGGCCACGAATCGGCTGCAGTCCCGCGCCGGGCCTTCCCACCATCCGTCGCATAATCGCCAAGGCCGCGATCGCCTGGACTGTCGCGGCACCGTGCAGATGATGCGTCACGCCCATCGTCCAGGCGAAGACAGCTCGCTTCGATTCCGCGTACTGCTGGGTCATGTCGTAGATCTGTGCCTTCGACAAGCCCGACTTGGCCACGATCTCATCCCACGAGAGCGTCTGCAGATGGGCTGCGAGTTCTGGCCAACCGTGGCAGTGCTCGGCGAGGAAAGCCTCGTCGATCAGCGGCTCACCGGCGGTGTTGTTCGACCGCTCCGCGTGCATTTCCTGCAGCCGCTTCATCATGCCATAGACCATCGCGAGATCGCCGCCAACCAGCGGCTGCACATAGGTGCTCGCGATCTCGGCTCCAAACAGCAGCGCCCACGGGTCGCTCGGCACTGAAAAGTTGACGAGGCCGGTTTCCACGATGGGATTGACGACCACCACCTTGCCCCCGGCACGACGCACCATCATGAGCGTTCGCATCATGCGGGGGTGGTTGCTTGCCGGATTGCCGCCGATGAGCATCACAAAGTCGCTCTTCTCCATGTCGTCGAGATGGATCGTGCCCGCGCCGCTGCCGATCACACTGGACAGCCCCACTCCGCTGGCCTGATGACAGTAGTAGGAGCAGTTGTTGACATGGTTCGTGCCGTAGAGGCGAGCGAAGAGTTGCAGTAGGAAGCCCGCCTCATTGCTGGAGCGGCCACTGAAATAGAAGAACGACTCTTCTGGCGCGGTCAGCTTGAGCTTGGCGGTGATCCGTTCCATCACCTCACGCCAGCCGATCGGTCGGTAATGCTGCGATCCTTTTTCGAGAATCACCGGCTGCACGAGCCGTCCGGCATGTTCCATCTCGCGAGGAGAGAAACGCTGCATCTGAGGAATCGAATAGGTTTCAAAAAACGAGGGCTTCACCGCCCCCTGCATGTCAGCCACCATCGCTTGAAACGACTTCTTGCAGACCTCAGGAAAGTGCCCCGACTCGTTGACCATGCCCCCGGACTGCCCACCCATCCCAAGCGCACACGTCTTGCAGGCATTGCGGGTTCGCATCGCTTTCCAAAGCTTCCACACGCCTCCCGCCTCGCGGGCCTTCTTGAACGTGTAGAGAACCGCTCGCCAGCCGCCACCGGTCTTGACCTTCCCCATGCGTCACCCGTCGTCGTGATGTGGCTTGCGAGTTCGTCAATCGTCTCGCCTCGAGCCAAGGTATTTCGTTCAAAATCGCTTCGAGCGGTTAAGGATCCGTGAGACCGCTCACCATAAGAACGCTCAACTCATGCTGACCGTAACTGTCTTTGTCTCGAGGTAGGGGTCGAGGCCACGCTCGCCGAGTTCGCGCCCAAATCCAGACTGCTTAAACCCGCCAAAGGGAGCCGTGGGATCGAAGACGTCGTAGCAGTTGACCCACACCGTTCCCGCGCGGAGCTGGTGGGCAATGTTGTGCGCTTTCGCGACGTCTCGGGTCCACACCGCCGCGGCCAAGCCAAAGTTCGTGGCGTTGGCGCGTCGCACAAGCTCGTTGGCATCCTTGAATCGCTGCACCGACAGCACTGGGCCGAAGATTTCTTCCCTGGCAATCGCCATGTCATCCGTGACATCCGTAAAGACCGTAGGTTCGACGAAGTACCCCAGGTTGCCGTGCCGTCCACCTCCCGTGGCACACGTGGCACCCTCCGCCTTCCCCTGCTCGATGTAGCCCATGATCTTGTCAAACTGGGCTTGGTCTACCTGCGGGCCCTGCTCGGTCTCGGGGTCGAACGGATCCCCCACCCGCCGACTACGGCTCATCGCCACCACCTTGGCCACGAAGTCATCGTAGATCGCGTCTTCAAC
>JBMTLP010000584.1:0-2344 GCA_049433245.1 Pirellulales bacterium | reverse complement strand
GGATGAAGAACCAGAGCATGATGTCGAGCAGACCAAGACCGACGACCGTCAGCCCCATCACCGCTCCGGAACGGAATGCCACTTGCAAGCCTTCATTGAGGCTTCGCTGAGCACCAGCTGCCGTGCGGTTGCTCGCCAGCGTGGCGGTTTTCATGCCAAACCAGCCAGCAAGCCCCGAAAACAGACCACCAGAGAGAAACGCGAACGGAACCCACGCACTCTGCACGCGGAGGCCGAAAGCCATCACCATCAGCAGCACAAAGATCACCGCAAAGAACACTGCCACCACTTTGTATTGCTGACGGAGATAGGCATCGGCGCCGGTGCGAACGTAGCCCGCGATCTCCTCGTTCTTTTCGGTGCCACCCGGCTGCGATTCCATCCAGCGATAAAACTGCATCGCTTGCCAGAGGGCCAGCACCGATCCGGCGAGCCCCACGAGCCACCAGAAGCCGTAAACGCTGAACAGCGAGACAGCCCCATGCACATCCGCTTCTTCGCTCGTGGCGTCTGAAGCTCCGGTGCGCTCCGCTGCAGAACTCGTCGGCACCGCAGGCGCGACCGTTTCTGCAGGCTCGTCTTCACCAGCCTCGGTGGGTCCCGCCTCCCCAGAGGACTCCGCTGCCACCGTTTCGGTCGCCTGCTCCACGGATTCAGCGTCTTGAGCGACTGCCAACAGAGAAAGGTTCGCCACCAGCAGAGCAGCAAGACTCAAGCAGAGAAGCGAACGCACTGCTCCACGCGCCCGCGGCGCACGCTTCGTCAGAAAAAGACCGATGAATGTCACTGCATCACTCCACGGAAACGAAGGCAAGTGGAAGAACGAAAGGGGGCAGCACAGGGGGCACAGAATGCTGTCCACCCGGCTCCCGCAAGGACTCGACTGCGGAATCTACCTGTGCGGAAAAAAGGATGTCAAACAACACGGGTGCTTTTAGCACCAAGTTCCGAAAGGATGGCGGCCGACTGAAACGATTCCGGCACCAGTTGTGAACGAAAGGCGTCACTCCTGCGAGGCCGCCATCACTGGCTGCTTACCGATCGCATAGTAGGTAAAGCCTCGCGTCTGCATTTCGGGAGGCTGATAGAGATTCCGCCCATCAAAGATCACGGGGGCTGCCATGACCCTCTTGAGCCCGTCAAAGTCTGGACGGCGATAGTCTCCCCACTCCGTGACAATCGCCAAACAGTCGGCCCCGGTCGCCGCCTCGAGCGGACTCGAGGCGTACACGACACTCTCGCCGAACACCGCTCGCACATTGTCGATGGCTTCCGGGTCATGCACCCGAACCGTAGCACCGGCGGCGAGCAGCTGGCTGATCAAGTCAAGGGCGGGCGCATCTCGCACGTCATCTGTTCGCGGCTTGAAGGCCAATCCCCACACCGCCACCGTCCGTCCCTCAAGAACGCCGCCGAAGTGTGCACTGATCTTCTGCCCGAGCACTTTCTTTTGGGCGAGATTTGTTTCGTGCACGGCGGAAAGAATCCTCGATGCCACGCCCTTGTCGCGTGCCATGGCGGAGAGCGCTTGCACGTCTTTGGGAAAACAGCTTCCGCCATACCCAGCACCGGGAAAAAGGAACGCGAAGCCGATCCTGCTGTCATGGCCAATGCCACGACGAACGTCGTCGATATCCGCATCCATCCGTTCACTGAGGTTCGCCACCTCGTTGATAAAGCTGATCTTTGTGGCGAGCAGTGCGTTGGCCACATACTTCGTCATCTCGGAACTTTCTGGCGACATCACCAGGAACGGGTTTTCCGTCCGCAGAAACGGGCGATAGAGATCGTGGAGAATCTTTCCCACGGCCTCCTCGCGGACACCCACGACCACGCGATCCGGCTTTTGAAAGTCCTCGATCGCGGCGCCTTCTTTGAGAAACTCCGGATTGCTGGCGACGCGGCACGAACGGCCGAGCCGCTCCCGCAGCCGCCGCTCGATACCCGCGCAGGTTCCCACCGGCACGGTGCTCTTGGTGACCACGACAGCCGTTTCACCGAGATGCTCAGCGATCGTATCGACCACCTTCCACAGGGCTGACAAGTCGGCAGAGCCGTCCGAAGACGGTGGCGTGCCGACCGCGAGGAAGACCACCTCGGCGGAGGCAATCGCCGTCGCAGGATCGGTGGTGAAACGCAGACGCCCGGCCTTCGCATTGCGAAGCACCAGTTCCTCAAGCCCCGGCTCATAAATCGGCACATCGCCGGCTTCGAGGCGGGCAACCTTGGCGGCATCGATATCGAGGCAGGTCACGGTATTGCCGCTATCAGCGAGACACGTGCCGCTCACGAGCCCAACATACCCCGTCCCCACCACAGCAATCTGCATACCCCCCCCTTCGCC
>JBMTLP010000583.1:0-2354 GCA_049433245.1 Pirellulales bacterium | reverse complement strand
CACGGTGGCGGGGTTCCCTCCGCGGTGGCTTCAAGAAGGCACCCGCGACACACGGGCGATCCATGTCGACGACGACGAGTTCTTTTTGGGGATGCCCACCCGCGAAGCGTTCGCCCTCACGTCACTTCCGCCGGGACTCGATCTGAGTTGGACGCCGGCGCTCCGGGAGTTGGCTGCCCTCGCCACGTTGAGTGAGGCCGATCTAAAAAAGCTCACCGTCGCGGTCGACGAGGCGCTTGAGCCGTTGAGAAAGCCAGCCAACTGAAGCGGCTGCAGGCCTTGCCCGCCAGACTCACGAGCGGCGTGTGAGTCATAACCTTCCACCTTCCGCGTTCCAGAGGGTAGTTGCCACACCGCGCCCCCTGGAGTGGCGGTTTTCTCGAGGGCACTCTCCATCCGCCTGATGTGTCGTTACCACGTCAGCGTTGGGGGCAGGTACTTGTTGATCAACGCCTCATAGTACGGACGCAACTCTCGCCAATCGGGCTCCTGCGGAGCCTTCGTGTAGAGATCGAACGGATTGAAGGCCTGAACCCAAGGCAGCATCTCGCGGTCGTGATCATCGCAGAGCCAGTCGTACTCCCCCTCGCGATGCCAGGCATAAAAGGAGTGGAAGCGAATCATGTAGAGCGCTGGCTCTGGGAGGTAGTCTTTCATGCGGTGGAAGAGATACTCGTCGTGCCCCCAGGAGAGATGCACGTTTCGCAGTCCGCAGCCCTCTTCATACACCCCACACCGCGACTGGTACTGCGGTTTCGCGGCATCGGGGTTTGCCGCAAAAAACTCGGGATACACGATCCGCGGGCTGTAGCCGCAGCCCGCCGGAAACGTATCCCCCACAACCGCCCACTGCGGCTCACCAAACAGGCAGAGCACCTTGCCAAGGTCGTGGATAAGCCCGGTGAGCACAAACCAATCGGGATGCCCGACTCCGCGGATCGCCTCAGAGGTCTGCAGTAGGTGGTTGATCTGAGTGAGGTCGGTATCGGGATCCGAGTCGTCAACGAGGGTGTTGAGATACTCCAACGCCTCGTAGATGCTCATCTGCTTGCGATTGAACCGCAGGAAATCGCGCTTCTTCTCCAACACGAAGTCATACGTCTGAAAGCGGTGATTTTCGCGGTAAAACTCCCGCACCGTGTCGCGACCGGGATTGTCGTAGTTGCGATAGTCGTCGCGAGCCTTCGCTTGCGGCTCGGGATAAACCTGCTCCACGATGAACTTCTCCCACGCTTCGGATGCATCGGGAGCGTGTCCGCGGTTCAGGGGAGCGTCTGTCGGTTGATCCGATGTCGGCATCATGCCTCACTTGGTGTCGCTGACGCTGTGCAGCGGGCCGTGGAAACGCTCCAACGCGCCGACCGCCTGTTCCGCCCAATCTGTCGTGTGTCGCGTAAATCTGGCAAGTTGCCCAAAGAGTGAACCCGCCAGATTGCTCCTGAGGTCCTCGTTGCCACCGAACGGCTGGCCGCCGACGTGCCCCTGGGCAACCTGCAGCCACTCTACCCCCCAGCCGGCGAGGTTCGCCGCAACCACACCACGGAAGGCAGTTCGTACGCCTGGCCCAGTGAGCTGCGACGTCAGCATTGAGGCCCTGAAGTGCTTAAGGTCTACCAGCGTGCCGTCCGCGAAGGTGGCGTAGCGAGAGTGATCGATGCTCTGCCAACCATGATCCGCGCGGAGGTAACACACCCGACAGGTCAACGTCCCGACCAGCTCGACGCGCTGCGGAGGCAATGGCAACGCCACGGCCTGGCCGCACGTCTGGCAATGGTGCCGCGCCGCTCGCGGCGGAGGCTCGCGGTCGCGTTCGTCCGCGCGGCCGTCAGCTGCAACAACAGCCCCAATGGCTACCACCAGGGTCACTGCCGCGACCTGCCGCCGCCATCCAATACTCATGCCCACCGTGCCCATCAGCGACCTGGTCCGAATGAGAGCCGTCTCCAGCGAGCGGCTCAAGAGACATCTCTGCCGCCCTCGCCCGTCAGAATAGCCCGATCCCTGGGTCACTCACAACGAGGTCCGAGCGGTGACGCAGTTCCTGAGACACAGCCCCCCTCACCGCCCGAATGTTGTTAGCGGTGCGACGCAGGCCCGGCTCCAGGGTGGCGGTCACTCCTTCGCGGTACGCACAGCAGCGCCATCGGTGACAGCATCCCCAGGGTAAAGGATCACCGTTTCGCCACCGCTGAGCCCAGCGAGCACTTCCGCTTCCCGGGTATCACGTCGACCGGTGGTGACTGGAGTTCGCTGAGCCTTGCCGTTGCTCACGAGAAACACCATCTCCTGGCCGTCTCGGCGGAACACAGCTGCGAGTGGCACCAGCACCGCGTTTTGCACCTCATAGACAGTGA
>JBMTLP010000582.1:0-2366 GCA_049433245.1 Pirellulales bacterium | reverse complement strand
GGGCAACAGCGAGCCCGCTGAGCAGATCCTGCGGTATCCCCGCCGAACACGCCAGCAGCGATCCCACCACCGCCCCACGGTGGCAGTTGTCACCACCAACCTCCGCGTTCCTGCACACGCCACGACGGAAGTCGGACGCATGTCGCCATGCCAAGAAGAGCGCTGCGGGGAAGGCATCCGGAATGTAGCAGGCCGGACTGAGAACCCGTCCGACCACGACCTCGTCTGGATAGCGATCCCAGTCACTGGTCTTCGCGCGGCTGATCCAATCGGCAGCCTCGTCGAGCATCACGCCCCGCAGTTCCTCTCCCGCTCGCTGCCGCACGAGGATGCGGGCGAGCACGTCGGCAGCCCGTAACACGCCCTCATCGCGATGCGTGAGCGACACATGCTGTTTGACCGCGCTGCGGATCTCCAGCAGACTCGCACCGAGCAGTCCCATCGCTTCCACGATCGCGGGCACGGGCATGAGCCCTCCGATGTGGATGTCGCGGCCGCCGCACTTGCTCGGCTTCACACCCGCGGAGTAGTTGGTGAAGAAGATCCTGTGGTACTCCTCCACATAGGTGTCGGCGTGACAGCCGGGCGTGAGCATGAAATGGATGTAGTGTTCCAGCCAGCGGTCAGAGTCGTATCCGCGTTCCTCCAGGATGAGCGCGGCGAGCGACGTTGCGAGCCTCGCATTGAGCGTGTTCTCCCCCGCGGCCAGGTTTTGGTGGTAGTGCACACCTCGCTGCCCCCAAAACGCCGCCTGTTCTCGGAGGATGTCGCCTGACGGATTGGATGCTACGTAGTGACTCCTCCAGAGGATGCTGTCTGGATGTGGCGACTTAGGGGCGGCGTAACCCTCGATCTGGCCGTAGTCGCGACGGAGCGCCTCACGATCGTAGTACCAGTGCACCGGCATGCTGACGGCATCGGCAACGAGACTGCCAGCGAGCGGAGACACCGCGACTCGCTGCTGAAGGGCTTCGGCCATCACAAACTCCGCAGGACAAGAACTGAGAGGGCAGGGGACAGTCGGGGCCGGCGGCTCCCGGCTCAGGCAAGCACTGTTTCAAGAAACCGGGCGAGTCGCGGCGAAGCAGGCTGCTCAAAAAAAGCCTCGACGGAGGCGTGCGCCTCGATCAGGCCATCGGCGACGAACGCAATCTCGTCCGCAACACGTTTCGCAAACCGCATCTGATGGGTCACGAGCACCAGACGGCGTCCCTGATCCCGCAGTTCACGAATCATCTCCAGCACCTCGGCCGTCATTTCTGGATCGAGAGCCGACGTCGGCTCATCAAGAAACAGGATAGACGGCTCAACCACCAATGCGCGGAGGATCGCAATCCGCTGCTTTTGCCCACCAGACAACTGCCCCGGCCGTTTGTGGGCATGGCCGGCCAACCCAAACCGTTCCAGGGGTTCCCGCACGCGTTCTCGGGCTTGCTCACGCGAGAGCTTGTGCACGTGCACCAACGGCAACAGCAGATTGTCGAGCGCGGTGAGATGCGGAAAGAGGTTATAGGCCTGAAAGACGGTACCGACACGACGTCGCCAGGCCAACCGCCCCCCCGCATCACGAGGGAGAGGCTGGCCATCGAAGGAGATCCGACCTGCGACGGGCACGTCGAGCCCAGCCAGAATCCGCAACAGGGTCGACTTCCCCCCGCCTGATGGGCCGATCAGCACGAGGCTCTGGATGTCACCAGTGACAAGTCGACACCCGCGAAGTACCTCGACCGAGCCTTGGCCATCCCGAAGCCCACCAAACTGCTGACGAACATCTTCGAGCACGAGTCTCATGGCGCGGTCTCCTGGCCCAGCGAAGGGAGGCAGCCGCTCTGAGCGGGATTCGGCCGACGTGCAGCGGGCATGTTCATGCGTCGTAGTGAAACCTCCGCTCGAGCACACCCGCCATCCAAGAAAGCGGCAAGGTCAGCAGGAGATAACCAGCCGCCAAGGGCAGGTAACTCTCCAGAGAGGAATAGGTAAACGCGTTGACCTCCTGCGCAGCAAGGGTGAACTCAGAGATCGCGATCACCGACAACAGCGACGAGTCTTTGATGAGTGAGGCGAGTTGCCCGGCCACGGGAGGCAACACGATCCGCGCCGCTTGGGGCAGGATCACGAGCCAAAAAGCCTGCCAAGACGACAAGCCGATCGCCGCTGCGGCATCGTGCTGCCCTCGCGGAATGGCGGCAAGGCCTCCCCGCACAATTTCCACCATGTAAGCACCCGAAAACAGCGCTAAGATCAGCGATCCAGCGATGTAGCGGTTTTCCAAACCAACGGCCGTGGCCACGAGATAGAACCCGATCAGGAGCTGTACCAGCAAGGGTGTTCCCCGGATGAGTTCCACGTACACCCGCACCACCGCT
>JBMTLP010000581.1:0-2382 GCA_049433245.1 Pirellulales bacterium | reverse complement strand
GTGCTGGTGATCTTTCAAGCCATGGACGCAGCGGGCAAAGATGGGGCGATCAAGCATGTGATGAGCGGTGTCAATCCGCAGGGCGTGGAGGTCACCAGTTTCAAGCATCCGTCTGCAGAAGACCTCGACCACACCTTTCTGTGGCGATGCATGAAACGGCTGCCGGAGCGGGGTCGGATCGGCATCTTCAACCGTTCCTACTACGAAGAGGTGCTGATCGTGCGGGTCCACCCGCACCTCTTGGCAGCCCAGCGGATCCCTGGCATCACCGCAGAACCCTCCACTTGGCAGCAGCGATTTGACGACATCAATGCCTTCGAGCAGCACCTGGCCCGCAACGGCACCGCGATTGTGAAGTTCTTCCTTCATATCTCGCGAAAAGAGCAGCGGAAGCGGTTTCTCGACCGGATCAACCACCCGGAGAAACACTGGAAGTTCTCAGCCTCTGACGTGGCGGAGCGCGAGCACTGGGATGCCTACATGGAGGCGTACGAGGAAGCGATCGCTGCCACCAGTACGAGCCATGCCCCCTGGTACGTGATTCCCGCCGACCATAAGTGGGTCAGCCGCGCGGCCGTGGCTGCCATTCTCTGCAGCACGATCCGCGGCCTTGGCCTGAACTGGCCCACGGTCGACGACACCAAAAAGCAAGCGATCGAGCAGGCCCGCCGCAGCCTCGAGGCGACGTAGAATCAGAAGACGCACCACCACCGGGTTGCGGGCGAGAGGAAAGAGCAATGGCAAAAGGGCGGAGCGGTAAACAACGGAAGGCCCTGCCTGCATCGATGCTGATCACGGATGCGGCTCGCCAAACGCTCGACCACGCCCTGGGCACGGTCGCCGACCGTCTGGAAAACGTGCTAGGAACGTCCAATCGCCGGCGGCAACATATTCATGATTTGCGGGTAGCCACCCGCAGAGCCACCGCGGCGCTCAACCTGTTCCGGGACAGCCTGCCCAAGCGAGTCCGCACCGACGTCCGCGGCACGCTGCGAACGCTGCGCCAGTCAGCCAGTGCGGCCCGCGACTGGGACGTGCTCCTGCAGCAGCTCACCAAGAAGATCCGCCACGCCGACGCCCCCGACGCTCCAACACTCGACATGCTCGCTGGCTACGCACTCGCCCACCGCACACTGACAGAGACAGCGCTTGAACAAGCGGGCCGCCAGTGCCCGCCCCATCACCTCAAGAAACTTCAGACCCGCGTCGCAGAGGCCGTGCGGTGGAAGCGAAAAGCCCAGCCGACTCTCGGCGAATTCGCACTCCCGCACATCGTCGATTTGGTCAAGGGTTTCAACCGCCTCGCCGACCGGCCGAACCCCGAGTGGTCGATGCTTCACGAGGTCCGGATCGCCGGCAAGCGACTGCGGTACACGTTGGAGGTGGTCACCGGTTGCTGCGACAAAGCCGTTACAGAGCAGATCATGCCCGCCCTGGAACGACTGCAAGATATTCTCGGCGACATCAACGACAGCCTGCACACCGCACAGTTCCTACGCGATCTGCTGACCAGCATGCAGGCCACCGCCCCCACCGCCGCCCAACGCTACAAGAGTGTGCTGACGAGGCAGATCACCGAACAGCAAGAACGCATGCTCCTCGGCCGCGAAGCTTTCACGACCTGGCTGAACGAGTGGCACAGCCCTGCCGTGCAGCAGACCCTCCTGGCTGCAGGAGTGCCTGCCCCGGAACAACCACGACTGGCTTGAGAGCGTGTACGCTGGAAGGATCTCGTGCATCCATCCGAACGTTTCTGGAGTCGTGTCGCCATCATGCCCACACCCCGTCCCTGCCTATTTGCTGCTGTTGCGATTGCGTTGTCGGTGTTCGCAGGCGTGACTGCGGCGGCTGACCCCACGCGGATCGTGATGATCGCAGGTGAACCGAGCCATCCGTCCGGCCAGCATGAGTTCAACGCGGGCGCGATCCTGCTTGCCCGCGCCCTTAACGAACAGAGCGGGCTGCCTGTGCAGGTCGACGTCGTCCACAACGGTTGGCCGAAGGACGAATCGGTGTTCGCCGAAGCGGCCGCGATCGTGGTGTACTCCGATGGCAACGACCGGCATCCAACCTTTGGCCATGAAGAGGTCGTCGACAGGCTGCTGGGGCAGGGGGTCGGGCTGATGTGCATGCACTACGCGGTCGAAGTACCGCCTGGCCCACGCGGTGCCATCTTTCAGCGGTGGATTGGTGGCCATTACGAGGCAGGCTTCTCCTGCAACCCACATTGGACGGCGACCGTCACCCCCACGCCGGATCACGCGATCGCCCGCGGAGTGCCAAGGTTTGCAGCCAACGATGAGTGGTACTACCGCATGCGTTGGTCGGAGCCGAAAACGGCCGTCGATCTCCTCACCTCCAATCCCACTCGTGAGAGAATTA
>JBMTLP010000580.1:0-2399 GCA_049433245.1 Pirellulales bacterium | reverse complement strand
CTGCTGCCGCCGCCGCCGCCGCCTCGCGACGCTTCGCCCTTCGCCACCGCCCCCGCGAGTTCTGCCCCCCACGGGTCGGCTGATGCCCCCGGTGCATTCTGCTGAGCCACGATTTCACGGCTGCGGGCCGCCACCCATTCGCCCGCCGGGAGGAGCGTCGCTAGGCCCAGCATGCAGGGCACCAACACCCGCAGAAACCGCTGCCGCAGCATCGACGCCGCGCCGCGTTTCTGCCAGAGCATGGCGGTGAAGAAGCCGCTCATCAGAAAAAACAACGGCATGCGAAAGCCGTGGATCATGCCCACGATCAAGCCCGCGGCCGGCGTCTTCTGAGTGTCTTGCACCACCCACGGAAAGGGCATGAAGGCCATTGCCCCATGCAAGAGAATGCCCAGCAGCATGGCAAACGCCCGCAGGGCATCGAGATCATGCCGACGGGGGCTGGGGGTGGGCACCTCGGGCAAAGAGTCGTGCATGCTCAACGGAACGCTTTCCTGATGACGGTAACGGACGTCCAATGCAAACGACGTCTCGCCGCGAATCCTGACAGCAACCCATACGACGCGGAAAGCCTGGTTTCGCAGGGGAGCCAATCGCACAACCTGCCGCGTGGAATCGAGAGGTCTGCCGAATAAGCCATGTCAGGACGCGAAGGTGTGCTGCGTTTTCGTAAAAGACGAGGGGGAACAGTCTGCCCCCTGGATGCTCTGGCCGCAGCCGGCTGGCTCCGTGTGAACCCCCCAGTGTGAACCCTGGAGAAACCCGATGGCCATCAATCGACGTCCTGGGATCATGGCGGCCGCGCTCTCAGCGATCGTTCTGCCGGCGTTGTTCATTGGAGCCTGTGGCATTTACTCCGCGTCGGCCGCTTCAGCCTCTGAGCCGCCCGCTGCCGCTGGCCATCCCGGGTTTCTCAGTCCCCATGCCAACCCGATTGCCGTCAGCGACGGCCTCGTGTTTGTCGCGAACACCCATGCCGACACGCTCGACGTGATCGATGCCGCAACGCGGCAGATCGTGAGGCGGATCCCGGTCGGCCTGCAGCCAGTCAGCGTCGCGGTGCGGCCGGATGGGCTGGAAGTCTGGGTGTCGAACCATGTTTCTGATTCGGTGAGCGTGATCGACATCGACCCCGAGAGCCCCACCCGATTCGCCGTCGTGGCCACGATCCAAGACTTCGATCCGCTCACCAAGGCCACCCGCTTTGACGAGCCGGTGGGGATCGCTTTTGCCGAGGCCGACGACACAGCCACGAAGGCCTACGTCGCCCTCTCCTCCGAAAACCAGATCGCCGTCATCGACGTGGCGAGCCGATCCGTCACCGGGCATCTTGAGATCCCAGCCCAAGATCCGCGGGCGATCGCCGTTCGCAGCGGACGGCTGTACGTGGCCGCCTTTGAGTCACACAACCAGACCCAGCTCTCAGGAGGCCGCGGCGACCAGATCGACGGTGATCTTGTCACCTTTGACGCCTGGCACCACTCCATTGCCAACAACAATGTGCTCTCGATCGGCCATGTGCTCGACATCGTGAAGCACCCCGACGTGCCCGACCGCGATCTGTTTGTGTTCGACACGGAAGATGATTCCCTCATGGAGACTGTCTCCGGCCTCGGCACGCTGCTCTACGGCCTGACCGTCGATGAGGCCGGTCGCGTGTTCATCGCCCAGACCGATGCCCGCAACGACATCAACGGTCGCGCGGGCACCAAGGGGCACACCCTGGCCGAGCTCGACAACCGGCCTTTCCTCAACCGGATCACGAGTGTGAGTCCGGGCAGCGACGCAAGCCCCACGTTTTTCGATCTGGAGCCGCTGCCGCCTGAGCAGCCTGCTCGTGGCGAGGCCCTCGCCACACCGTTTGGCCTCGCCATCAGCGACGACGGCCGCGTGCTGGTTGCCACGGCGGCAAGTTCCAACACGCTGTTCACGGTGGACACCGACTCTGGCGACGTGCTCGGCCGCGTGGCAGTCGGCAGTTGGCCGACGGGAATCGCCCTCGAGCCAGCAGCTGGTGATGCCGCCACCCGCGGGTGGGTGCTCAACGCCTTTGACGCGACGGTCTCACTGGTCGATCTCTCCGATCCAGCTCAGCCTGTCGTGCTGGAGACGATTCCGCTCGACGACCCCACGCCCGACGTGATCGCCCAAGGACGACGCGCCTTCCACACCGCGGCCGCCTCGTCGACCGGCACCTTCTCCTGCGCGAGCTGCCATCCCGATGGCCATACCGATCAGCTGCTGTGGGTGCTCAAGACGCCGATCGTGAGCGGCGGTGAGCAGATCATGCCTCGCTCGACAATGCCCTGCCGCGGCCTTCGCGATACGGCGCCCTTCCACTGGGACGGCATCCCGGGTGATCCCTACGGTGGGATCAACAGCGCGAGCGTGCATGCTGC
>JBMTLP010000579.1:0-2413 GCA_049433245.1 Pirellulales bacterium | reverse complement strand
GCGAGCGAGCGAATGGCTCATCGGCAGCCAGGCGAGTCGCACATCCTCCGGCTCTTCCAGAAACACTTGAGCCGCCGAGATGGCGTTGGATGCGAGTGAGCGCTGCGAGTGCACGATCCCGCGACCGCGCCCCGTTGTTCCGGAGGAAAACAGAATCACCGCTTCGCTGTCGGGGTCACACGCCGTCACGCGCTGGCTGAGGTCGCTGAGGAGTCGACTGGGCTCGTGCAGTGGCTGCTCGGCAAGCAGGCTGCTCGTGCTTGTGTGGCGAAGATCCAGTACGGGGCAGGGCATCGTCGGCAGCCGGTCCCGCTCGTGTCCTGTAACCACCAGTGCTTTCACAGCGAGGTCAACGCACCACTGTCGCTGGCGGGCCAACTCCATGTCGACGTGGAGCGCAACCGGTACGATCCCGGAGAGCAGGCAGGCCAGGTCGGTGACCACCCAGTCAGCTGTTGGTGGACCGAGGTGCGCTACGCGATCACCCCGCGTCAGGCCTTCCGCTTCCATCCGCTCAGCCAGTCGCAAGGCCGCGGTTGCTACGTCTGCCCAACTCCACCGCGAGGGAGCGGTCGGTGTCGCTCGCATGAGCTGTGCAGCAGCGGGCGTGGTCAGCGCGGGTCGATCCGCATGCATCGCCACGCGTTCGTGCAGGAGTGCCACGAGCGAGGGCGCGGCTTCGCCTCGGTCCGGCGACGAAGTGGCGTCACACGATGTGCTGGTGTGCATGCCTCACCTCTGCGAGCCGGAGGCAACCTCCAGGAGGATGGCCACGCCTTGGCCGAGCCCCACGCACATCGTTGCCAGGCCCAGCCCTCCCTGGCGACGGCGGAGAGCGTGCACGAGGGTGGTGACCAGCCGCGCCCCGGTGGCACCGAGAGGATGGCCAATCGCCAGGCTGCCCCCATGCACGTTCACGCGTTCGGGGTCGAGGCGGAGCGTGCGAATGTTGTGGATGGCCTGAGCCGCAAACGCCTCGTTGATTTCCACAAGGTCGATGTCTTCACGAGCGATACCCGTGCGGGTGAGCAGTTTTTCGGTTGCAGCGACCGGCCCCGTGCCCATGACGGCTGGTGAAACGCCCACCGCAGCCGCTCCCAGCACGCGGGCCAGCGGTTGAATGCCCAGCGCCACCGCGGTGGCCTCGGCCATCACGGTCATGGCAGCGGCTCCGTCACTGAGCGGTGAACTCGTCGCGGCGGTGATGGTGCCGAACTTGGGCACGAAAGCGGGCTCGAGTGCGGCCATCGCCTCGAGCGACGTTTCGCTGCGAATCGCCTGATCGCGAACAACGCTGTACAGGCCATCCTGCTCGTCGTGGCCGAGCACCGGCACGATTTCGTCGTCGAAGCCGCCCGCCTCCGCTGCTGCCGACGCTTTGCGATGGCTGTCGAGGGCGTACTGTTCCTGTTCGGCCCGAGAGATTCCGTGCGTGGCGGCGAGGTGTTCTGCGGTGAGCCCCATCGACAGGGCACCGCGACTCGAGCGGGCAAACACGCGGGGGTGGATCTCGAGTTGCGATTCCATCGGCAGGTGATGCATGTGTTCCACACCCCCTGCGAGTTGGACGTCGGCCTCACCACAGCGGACGGCCTGGCAGGCTCGCATGATCGCCTCGAGGCCAGAGCCGCACAGCCGATTCACCGTACTGGCTGCAGCCGTGAAGGGGAGCCCCGCGAGGATCGCGGCGTTGCGGGCCACGTTTCCACCGAGTTCTCCATGCTGCTTGGTGGCCCCGAAGAGCACGTCGTCGATCAGCGTGGGATCCACCCCGCTGCGTCGGACGGTCTCGCCAAGCACCCGCGCGGCAAGCTCATCGCCGCGAATGTGGCGAAAGCAACCACGGCTGGCGTGGGAGCGGCCGATGGCGGTGCGGCAGCAGGCGACGAGAACGGGATGGTGAGTCATAAACGCGCAGAGAGGGGATCAGTTCACGGGGAGACGGCAACAGCAGGTTGGCGAGCATGGAAGCGTCCGCCATCACGGGCAAGTTTCAGCAGCCGCTCCGTCGGCTGCATCCGTGGCCCAAGGGGAGCAAGTGGTTCCAGGCGGCGGAGTATCTCGTTCGGGCCCAGGCTGTCGGCCCACGCGAGGAGCCCACCGCGGAATGCTGGAAACCCAAGTCCGAAGATCACGCCCAGGTCGATGTCGCTGGGATCGCGAACGAGATCTTCATCGAGCGCTCGGCAGGCCTCCAGCACCATCGGGATGACCAGTCGGTCAGCGATGGCATCCAGATCACGTGCAGGTTCACCTCCAAGGGGTTCGGCAGCGTAGGTCGCGACCTGTTTTTCAGAGGCTGGGTCCGGTTCCAGCACGCGACCGTTGGCTGCGTAGCGGTAGAACCCGCCACCGCTCTTGCAGCCGAGCCGCCCCGCCTTGACCATCGCAGGCAGCACGGGCGCAGCCTCGA